>PKWO01000017.1 GCA_003132085.1 Oxalobacteraceae bacterium
GAAGGGCTAGTCCAATGGTTTGAACTGGGGCACAGTCTTGCTTTTCTGGAGGTGTTTGACTTGTTCACATGCTTGTCCTTGAACGTTTTTGAGAGGGGAAACAGGCTTCAAAAAATCAGTCCCAGACTACTGTTTTAATAAATAAATTGTTCGCGCTATCAGTGCAAACACAAGCAATATGATTCCGTTTGTAATTACATAGCTTACATACGATAAATTCAAGAGCGAAAAAATAAGGTTACTTAATAATGCGAGTACAAAAAATATTCCGGATACTATTTTTAAATTTAACGCAGTCCTCGGATACTCGAAAGTAATGCCAATCATCATAACCAAAGTGGCTGAAAGAAATATGAAACCACCTGCGCCAACCAGGATTCTGTTGGTATTCGAGTCCAAACTACAAAAGCCATAAACAATCAGAAAACTAATCGCTAAAGCAATCACAGAATTGATTGGGTTGAATTTCATATTAAGTCTCCGGATTAAAGGGAGGCGGCGATAATGCAACCAGTCGTAACACATCAGGCACGTTTTCAGCGATATCCCATTTCAACATGCCAGGTTTCCAAATATACGTCTCTTTAACAATTTTGCGTTCAACAATGAGTCGTGACAATTCTTGTTCAGAAAACGGCCCGGCCTGTTTACCGTCGATCATTGAGTAGTAAATTTGAGGCTGTGCAGTTTGAAGGGGATTCATTGCACCTGGAATGTGCATGTTAACCATTGATTGGTTCATGGTTTTCACCATTTGCTGAGCGACGGCCATGCCCATGCCAAATTCCACTAGCCTATTTATCGAAAAAAAATTATCGTCATTCATGATAAAAATGATCCTTTCTTATTTCACACGATAGGTGGCGGCGGGGGTGGTGCAGCACCAAATATCGGCGACAATTCTTGAACATTACCTGCCAGTTCCCAATTAGCCATTCCTTGTTTCCAGACATGAATGTTCTTAGTTAATTGACCGCTATTCACCATGTCTAGTAACTGTTGCCAATTAAAAGGACCTAAAGTCGCACCATTTATTGCAACGCTATACTGAATCGTTGGCGGCGGGGGTGGCGTTACTTGTTGCTGCTGAATATTTTGTCCGATTTGATTCATCATATTAGACATCTGACCACCCATCGCTCCCCCAAGCATCATGCCAGTCATTATGCCTGCTGGGTTCATTCCGCCACCGCCCCCATTGCCACTACCACCGATGTTACCCATGCTGCCCATGCTATCTGCGGCGGCAGTAAGAACTACCGTTTGTTGGTCAATCTGATGCGCAGTTAGGTGCTGTGATTCAGTCTGTAGCCTTTGCTTGCGCTGCATCTCCTCGCGCTGAATAAGCAGACTTCCTTCGACATTTTCAGCGTTGATTCGCTGGGTATCCTCGAGATTTTTCAGATTAATTGTCGTCTGTCCTTCAATTGTTCTTGTTTGCTGTTCTGCAGTTACTCGTCTTAACTCACTGTACCCATCACTTTCTTTGTCAACCTCAATGGCGGCCAAATCAAAGCGTTTAATATTTACTCCAAAATCATCAGATAACGATCCACGAATGCGATGTTCCAAGAGATCACTGACTTCCATAATCTTGCGTTCGATTTGTAATACTGGCATTCCATTCGCTGATGGAAGGTTTGTGATATGCCCCTTGATATACTTTGACAGCGCATCACGTATTTGCTTTGTAAAATCATCGATCTCAAAATTAATCATCCGATGAAGTTTTATAAACGCTTTGTAGTCAGTAATATTGAAGGTAATTGTTCCCCTAACAGCCATCGGTACGCCAAAATCTAAAAACCTTGGATCGAAAACATCGAAATAAGGGACACCAAACTTCACTTGTATATTGCCTGCGAGGTTGATGAAATAAATTTCCGCTTGAAATGGAGATTTCCCTGCGTAAGCAAGGCCGATTATGCTGGAAATAACTGGCAAATTTGCTGTCGTAATAATCTCATCACGCGGCCCAACAATGAAGTCCTGCATTTGTCCGTCATTTTGTTTGTAGACAAAAACGGCAACTTCACCTTCTTTTACACGTAGGCTGCTCCCCCATCGGATAGCGTTTTCCTTGTTAGTGCTGTTTACGTCTCCTGTTGGGCGCCATTTCCAAACTAGGTACTCTTGTTGGTCGCAGCGGATCACATCCATTAATCCGCCTTCAACTTTTTTTCCGAATAAAGCCATGATCGCTTCCAATGATTACTTCAATCAGGTAATTTAGCATTGCAAATAAATCTATTTGAGTTTCAGGTCTTTCGCATAATCCTCAATAATTTTTAGAAACTTCGGATCATCCTTAAATAGTCGCCCCTTATTAATTATCTGCTGGCACTTTGAAATCCATGCGTTTCTAAATGAGATACGATAACCATATGTTCCACCTGTCCCAGCTAGCTTTGTCATAAAACCAATACTAATCGAAGAAGTTTGTGCGGAAGCAAGGGATAGAAACTCTAACATGTCTTCTTTGTTGCTTGGGACAGGAAAGCTCGCTATTACGCTTGCCTGCGCGTTCATGGCTGCCTTATTTAACGCTTCTTCTTTGTCAATTAAAGCCATTAATCCCCAGCTACTACGATTTTTAGCAGCTTCTTGAGCTTCCAGTAATGCAGCATGGAACTTTATTATTGAACCAATAGATTCCGTATTTCTAAATTCGTGTCTGCAGTCAGTACATTTAGTGGAAAACGATGGCACAGATGCTCCACATGCAGGGCATTTTCTGACGTCCCCTTCCTTGCGGTTTTGCGATTGTGGAGCAAGTTGTTTATTTGCTGGAGTTTGGGTTTCTGCCTTTCGTAGTTGAGCTAGCTTCCCATCAATTATAAGATCAACCTCGTCTTTATCCTCGCCGAAGGATTCAGCTTTGCGAGATATGACGGCTCTATTTTTTTCTGATATGTCGCCATTTGCAAGCGCGAGCTCAATCAATTTTTCTATTTCAGGGTGCATGCTTTCTTCCCTCATTATTTTTTGTTATGCGAATTTAAACCGGAAAAAACGACAGATGAATTTCGGCTACCGCCTTACTGGCAGAGCAGTTGACGGACGCGCTCAGCGGCCCAAGGCAATCCTCACCTCACTTTGCCAAGTAGCTCATCAGGTAAAACCACGTACCGACTGCTTTTTCTAGGTTAATGATATTCATCGATAACTATAAGTAAGTATATTCCATAATTTTCCACAAGTCAACAAAAACTAGGCGAATCCGTGGGGACGCGCACAGAGGTTACTTCCAACACAACACATGGCCTTTATACCAAATACGACCAAAATGTCAGTTTGAGCTATACCCTATCCTGATGTCAGATGCCGCGTGTAAATTACGTCAGGATAGGATCAAATTTTGAATTTATTGACATATCCAGTTAAAGGTCATAGAGTCTTTCCTGACATTTTGTGGGGAATTCTATGATCGGACAGCGCATTGGGTATATCCGGGTCAGCACTTTCGACCAGAACCCGGAACGGCAACTGGATGGAATCAAGGTTGACCGCACTTTTACCGACAAAGCATCTGGCAAGGATATCAAGCGCCCGGAACTGGAAGCACTGATGAGTTTCGCCCGCACCGGCGACACAGTGGTCGTGCATAGCATGGATCGCCTGGCGCGCAATCTCGATGATTTACGCCACATCGTGCAAATGCTGACGCAGCGAGGGGTGCATATCGAATTCGTCAAGGAGCATCTCAGCTTTACCGGCGAAGACTCGCCGATGGCGAACCTGATGCTGTCGGTCATGGGCGCGTTTGCCGAGTTCGAGCGCTCCCTGATCCGCGAGCGCCAGCGTGAAGGCATCGCATTAGCCAAGCAACGCGGTGCCTATCGTGGCCGGAAGAAATCGCTCTCCGACCAGGAAATTACGGTGTTGCGGCAGCGGGCCGCTGCCGGTGAACAAAAGGCCACACTCGCCCGTGAATTCGGCATTAGCAGGGAGACGCTTTACCAATATTTGCGGACAACCGAATAACCCATGCCACGCCGATCACTCCTTACTACCGTCCAACAGGAAGCGCTGTTTGCATTTCCAAGCTCCGATGTGGAGATTGCGCGGTATTACACTTTTGACGAACGCGATCTATCGATCATTCGCCAGCGGCGTGGGGCGCACAACCGGTTCGGCTTTGCCGTCCAACTGTGCTACCTGCGCTATCCCGGTTACGCGATGGCCGTCGACACAACTCCACCAGACGGCCTGCTGTCGCATGTATCGCGGCAGTTGCGCATCAATCCTGCCGCATGGGCCGAATACGCCCAGCGCGACGAGACCCGGCGCGAACATGCGCTCGAATTACAGACGGCGTTTGGCTATCGCCCATTCACTGCCGGGGAATACCGGAAGCAACGCGGCGCGTTGACGGAACTGGCGCTACAGACAAACAAAGGGGTGGTGATCGCCCAGCAGTTGATTGAAATGTTGCGCAAGCACCACATAATTTTGCCGCCCGCAGGAGTCATCGACCGTTTATGCGCGGAAGCATTGGCGCGCGGAACGTGCTTGTTCTACCAACGGTTGACCGAAGGATTGGACGCAGCGCACCGCAAACAACTGGACAAGCTGCTCACGCCACGCGAAGACGTGCGCACCATTGTGTTGACATGGCTGCGCCAACCGCCCGGCGAAGCGAAGGCGAGGCGCATCCTGTTGCATCTTGATCGCCTTGATGCCATTCGTGAGGTCGGCTTGCCGGTCGGCCTTGAAAAAATGGTACATCAAGGCCGCTTGACACAACTGGCCCGCGAAGGCGCGCAGATGAGCATGCAACACCTGCGCGATCTGGAAGAAACGCGGCGATATGCGACGCTGGCGGCAATGCTGCTCGATACCCAGGCTACCGTCATCGATCAGATACTGGATTTGAACGATAGAATCATCGGCAAGATGTTCTCCGATGCGAAACGCAAGCACGCCGAATCGTTCCATAACAAGGGCAAGGCGATCAACGACAAGGTACGGCTCTATTCGCGTGTGGGACATGCGCTGATCGATGCGCGCAAGACCGGCGCTGACCCATTTACCGCAATCGAAGCGGTTATCCCTTGGGACACCTTCACGCAAAGCATCACGGAAGCGGAAAAGCTGGCGCAGCCAGAATCGTTCGATCATCTTCATCTCATCGAGGAAGGCTATACCCAGATGCGGCGCTATACGCCGCGATTGCTGGAAGCATTCACGTTCAAGGCAGCGCCGGTCGCGCAAAGGGTGCTGGACGGTATCGATACGATTAAGGCCATGAATGCGGCCAACGCCCGGTCGATGCCGAAAGATGTGCCAGTCGAATTCATCAAACCACGCTGGGAACAATATGTTCTGAAAGATGATGGCATTGACCGGCGCTTCTATGAACTGTGCGCCTTGTCCGAACTGAAAAATGCGTTGCGGTCGGGCGATGTCTGGGTGCCAGGTTCACGGCAGTTCAAGGACTTCGAGGAATACCTGCTGACGCCAAAACGTTTTGCGGCGCTGCGCGATGCGGGCGATCTGTCTCTTGCAATCGACACCGATGGCGAACGTTATTTGCGGGATCGACTTGCGCTGCTCAAGGAGAAATTAACTGAGGTGAACCGCTTGGCCGCTGCCGGTGAGCTGCCTGACGCGGAAATTGCCGATGAATTGTTAAAGATCAAGCCACTGACCAAAAGCGTGCCGGAAGAAGCGGAACGGCTTGAAGAAGATATTTTTGGCGTGATGCCTCGTCCCAAGATTACAGACCTGCTGCTTGAGGTTGATCAATGGACGGATTTTACCCGGCATTTTACGCACCTGCGCAGCGATGCGCTGCCCAAGGACAGGTCGGCATTGTTGACGGTGATTCTGGCGGACGCCATCAATCTGGGGTTGACGAAAATGGCGGAAGCATGTCCGGGAACGACGTTCAACAAGCTTGATACGATGCGCGCCTGGCACGTTCGCGACGAATCGTATTCCAAAGGTTTGGCCGAACTGGTCAACTACCAGCATCGATTGCCGTTCGCATCGCATTGGGGAACCGGCAAGACCTCTTCATCGGATGGTCAGAACTACAAGGTCGGCGGTCGCGGCGGGCAAACCGGGCAGGTCAATTTGCGGTACGGTTCAGACCCCGGAATCAACTTCTATACGCATATTTCCGATCAATACGCGCCGTACCACATCAAAGCCATCACTTCTACAATCCGCGATGCAACGCATGTGCTGGACGGCTTGCTGTACCACGAATCGGAACTGTGCATCGAGGAACACTATACCGATACCAACGGCTTCACCGATCACATATTTGCATTGTGCCCTCCGCTTGGCTTCCGCTTCGCGCCACGGATACGCGACCTCAAGGATAAGAATTTGTATGTGCCAGATGATCCAAAAAATTATCCGGCACTGTCGCATTTTTTAGGTGATAAAAGCATCAACCAGAAAATCATTCTGACGCAATGGCCGGAATATCTTCGCATGGCAACGTCAATCAAGCAGGGCACCGTGACGGCTTCGCTGATGTTGCGCAAGCTCGCAAGTTACCCACGGCAGAACGGCCTGGCACTCGCCCTGCGTGAAATTGGACGCATCGAGCGCACTATTTTTGCGCTGGACTGGCTGCTTGATCCGCGCTTGCGCCAGCGCGTGACTGCCGGACTGAACAAAGGTGAGGCGAAAAACACGTTGGCTCGCGCAGTATGCTTTAACCGGCTTGGCGAAATCCGGGATCGAACCTACGAACTACAGCGTCATCGTGCAAGCGGCCTCAATCTGGTCGTGGCGGCGATTATCTTGTGGAATACGGTCTACCTGGAACGGGCAGTCAGCGCGATGCGCGCCCAGGGATATCCCATTGATGATGCGTTGCTCAAGCACGTTGCGCCGATTCACTGGAACCATATCAATTTGACGGGCGACTACGCCTGGAAACAGCATCGGAGGGTCGAGAAAGGCGGATTCAGGCCGTTACTGCCGCTTCCAAAGGCTTAACGTACTTTAATTTCCCTTTCGTCAAACGCCCCCTACATGCCGCAAGCGGCATAAACACCCAATGCGCCGCTCTGCGGGTTTGTTGGATGTGAGTAGCATCGAGCAAGACTGCAAGAACGCGCTAAACCGGGCATTCCTGCGATTTTCCAGAAAAATCAATGGGGTCGTATGCCCCGGCACCCTGCAAACGCGCCTGGGGCCATTCTGGTGGCTTTTGTACTCAACACCACCAGCCATGCAGCCAGCCGACCCAAAAAAATAGTGAAAATAATGCTTGACACATAAGAATAATAAGATTATTATTCTTCTTATTAATTCAAAGGAAATCACTATGAACCAGCCAACTTCCCCCGCTATTCCCGCCGAAGTCCGCGAGCGCGTCATTGCCGCCGCCGTCGATCTCTACGAACAAGCCGACCGCCAGCGTTTCCCGACCGTTGACGCCGTGCGCCGCTTGTCACGGGCCGACATGAACACTGTTTCGGGCGTGATGAAGGAGTGGCGACAGGCTCAAACGACCCAGGCCGCACCCGTGGCCGTCGCGGTTCCCGAGGCAGTGCAACAGGCCAACGCCGCAGCCGTAGCCGCCCTTTGGCTGAATGCCACCGAGCTTGCAAACCAATCTTTGCGCAGTGCTCAAGCCGGTTGGGAAAAAGAACGGACAGAACTGGACGACATGCGTGCCGAGTTGGCCAACAGCTACGAAGCTCAAGCCGCTGAATTTGAAACCACAAAAAAACAACTCGCAGAAACCGAAGCCAAAACCGCCGAGCTGGCCCAGCAACTCGCCGCAGTGCGCCAAAGCGAATCGGAAGCAATCAATCGCGCCGACCTGGCCGACGCCAGAATTTCAGATCTGCGCGGAGAGCTCGACCGGGCAATTTTGGAAACCGAGCGTCAACGCACCGAACTGACCGACACACGGGCCAAGGCCGAGGCTGCGAACGCCGCCACCGAAGCCACACGCGCCGAACTGGCGACAGTTAAGACCCAAGCCGCAGAGCGGGAAAAACAAGCCGCAGCCGAGGCCCAACGCGGCGCCGACCGGCTGGCCAAGATTGAAACCGACCGTGACCAGGTGCGGGCAGAGCTGGCAACAGTGAAGGCCAAGGCCGAAGCCGCCGACCTGACGCACCAGGAACACCGCAAAACAGCCGCCGCCGAAACCCTGCGCACCGTAGAACGCATGAACAAAGCCGAGGCCGACCGGGACGCCGCCCGCAAACAAGCCAGCACAGCCCGCGAGGATGCTGCCAAGACAGCCGGGAAGCTGGAGGCCATGCAGACCCAAGCAGCAAGCCTCATTGACGCTCTGGCAGCACGCCAAGAGGCACCAGCAGCCAAAGCCGCCGCCAACCCAGCAGCCAAAGCCGCCAAAAAATCATGATCATCACGACTCTCGACGCACTTCAGTGGGCCGGGTGTGCAACCGGCGTGGCCGGTGCGTCACTCCTGGCACTCAACACCAAGCACTCGGGATGGGGGTTTGTCCTGTTCCTCATATCCAACGGGTTTTGGACTGCCTACGGCATCCAGACTCATGCCGTGGGTCTTGTCACCACGCAGATCGTTTTCACGGCCACCAGCCTCATTGGGATCTATCGTTGGCTGGGTAACTGCCCGTCAACGAAAAAACGCCCCGTAGGGCGTTTAAAGCAGAGTTATTTCTCACGTAATCGGGGTTTTTGTGGGGCTGAAAAACGAATTTCTTCTTGGTTTGGATAATGTATTAACCGGCAACGCGAATTGTTGGATATTTCGCTTTCGACTGTGATAAGCCCATATCGATGCGATTCGAGAGCGCGGAATTGTGCATGTCTACCGCCGCCAATCCAGCAAGTTAACGATAAATCCGGCCTGAATTGCGACGTGAACGGACGAAATACTTCCATGAATTCATCGAAGGTTTTCACCAGCAACATGCTTGTGCCATAAACAATACTTACATAAGAATATACTTTGATTTCGGCTGCACTCTCAATGTATTTGTCCATTGTAGTAATATCAATTGACATCAGTTCCGATAAAATTACTTCGACTTCAGAAATATTTTTTCCAATTTTTAATGCAAAAGCTATTGGATTGGAATTTGACTTCTTGCTATTGCAAGATTTGCACGCTGGCACAAGGTTTTGGACGATGTTCGGCCCTCTAAAGGATAACGACAAAACATGATCTAGAGTGGCACGCATTGTTAATGTATTAATCTTGCAGCTACACCAAAAACATATAGTTGCCGACTTGCGCAAGGTATGTACTTCTGCGTCGCTTAAACGACCGCAGCAACCGTAAATTTCGGCTCGTTCGTTGAATGAATTCGCCGAATAACTTTGACCGGATTCACTGGCGTTAATGCGACGACGGAAAGCCGCAGCGCGTTGCCAACCTGGTTGCTTGTGATTCATTGCAATTCCTGCGTGTTTTTCTTGCAAAAAACGCCCCGTAGGGCGTCAATTAGGGTGTTTATTTTGTGCTCACCAAACAAACTGCTTCGTGTAGAAAAACACAGCAATGACCGCGATCACCGCCGATAGCGCAGGTTTTTTTGTTGCGCCGAGCATCTCGGTGCTCACGCCCAAAAACACCTTGACTTGCTCTCCGTGCATATCACGCACGGGCGGGAGTGTTTTTTGTCCAATTCGAGTGGCAAAAACAACTGCAACAGACAAGGGGTGCAATAGCAAAAACTGCAAAAACAGGAGTTGAATCAATTCGTGAAAACGAATATTCGCCTGCTGCCCTTTTATCCACATAGCGGCAAGAAGCAGCATAGCAAGTGTGAAGAAACAGACCCGGTACAACACCAAATGTGGGGTTTTCATAGTTTCCTTAGGGAAAAACAGAGAGCAACATTTTTGGTTTTTCAGAGACTTCCATTAGTTTTCTCCTGAGTCAATAAAAGCTGGGCCAGGCAAACGGCCACCAACCCTTTTTCAGAGACTTCCATTCTTGTCCTGCCTGTGATTGTTTTAGTTTTAGTAACATGTTCTGGTGTTCGATGTGATCCCTGTTCTTCACAAAATTAACCAACTAGTTGTCACCGTGGCTGCGCCCCTCCTCCCACCATTGAAAAGCAACGGGGAGAGGGTCAAATATTCTTGATAATGTAGGAGAGTACAGAGCAGCAAGTCGGCATTGTTCTTTATTTAAAGTCAGGATCGCAGCAGCACTTTGCTCTCTTGTCCCCCCAGAATCAGCCATAGCAAGTTCAATTTCCAAGGGATATTTATAGCAATATGCAGCATCCCCTGCAGCAAGTTGAACGGCAAGTGGAGCACCAGCCGCACGCACCGAGTGAAATACACATACGGCTACCTCACAGCGTTCGGCATGGTTATAAGGACTGCACGGACCCTGACGATTTGGATCGAATGGTAAACCCGCTTTGTTGGTTTCAAACTGCATGTTTTCTCCTTAGTCTGAGTGATGTGTGTTGACAGAAACATGTGTAGCCGCTTTTTCCTGTGACATGTGGTGCCCGACGTTGCTCAAGTGATCCAGAAATCCCTTTTGGTTTCCACTGCCTTGTTTTGTAGAATTTGTAGAATCGGCTGCGCCAATCGCAGCAGTAGATCCTGAAGATGGACCTGAATCGACTGGTTTAGCAGCCTTATTCCAATCAGGGCCGCCGACACCTGTACTGGCTGCACCAGCAGCTTGGCCTTGGGCTTGAGTGCCACCAGCGCTCCTGGTCGCAGCCTCAATCTCTTGAGGACTGCCTCCCATATATGCCGTGTCACCCGCAGCTTTTGAGGCAGCTGGATTAGCACCGGCTGCCTCAGCAGCAGCCGACACCCCATACCCATTTTGTGCTTGCGGACTCAGTTTGGATAGCTGATCAGGTGTCGGTTTTAATGGCTCAGTAGGAGCTGTGACATCCGAAGTCGGATTTCCACCCTTTCCACCCTCAGACCCCAGCGATGACACATGAGGTGGTGACAGTGGCAAAGAACTAGACGCGCCACCCATGCCTTGTGTCGATCCATTCGAAACCGATGCGCCACCCCTCAAACCTTGCATGAAATTTCCCATCGATTGAGGCATTTTTGCCGCCCCTGCCGCAACAGACGCCCCGCCAGTCATGACCGCCGCACCAACCGCCGCGCCGATTGCGGCCGCGCTGGCAACGTCGCCAGAACCAAGACCGGCCGATCCATTGGCTAGTGAGGACGCAATCGAATCTGACTTATGTGCCACAAATGCAAGAATTACATACCCAAAGGCCGCTGCGATCAGTGGTCCCCACACATCAGCAGCTATCCCGTAGGCTTGTCCGTTAACATAATCTGACAAAAATTTCGACACGGTGCCGATGGCAGAAACTGTCGCACCAAGGACAACAGTCCTATAAATTAATGCCAGCATGCTTTTAAACGGCGCAAAACCTTGCTCACGCAAACCTTGCAAGCCGAGCATTGATATTGACAATGGAGCCATGGCTAATACGAGGCCCAGCTCAAGTTTCACCATGAACACCTTTAGCGCGATGTAGGCGCACGACACGAGGACAATAACACTGACAGTAAATGTCATTATCAATGTCAAGAGAGCTACACCCGGCACAAACAAGGCCATCGCTGCATTTACAGCATTCGTCGCTGTTACCTTAGCCACTGACAGCGTAATGTTCCCATACGCCACAAGGCCTGTCATCATGATGTCACTTGTGTTAAATGATGAGCCTTGGGTTGCAGTCCAGGAACCAGCTAAGGCGATGAAACCATCGACGGAGCTTTTGATGAAGTGCCCACTATTTGACAGCCCATCAGCATTACCTGATGGAGCCAGCAGCCAAAGACAAAAACCAGTCCAGGTAATGAATTTGGCAAATTTTCCAATTGTTACATCAATTTCACCAGCCTGGTACAAGCCGACGCCTGTGATGATGAATTGGAGCATTGACAGTGAAAACAGTACTTTCATTGCAACTGTTTCCAGATTACCCATCACTGTAGCAAGTGAAGCATCTAGTGCAGCACCAGCTAAATCTGTCGGCAATGTGATTGCAAACGCCATCGGTGCCATAAGGCCCAATAGCATTAGTAAAACAATTTTTTTCATTTTCTAATACTTTGATTTGGACGGTGTTTTCGGCATCTCATATTGCGGGATAGAGTACCGTTCGTTGTGAACAGCAGGCGGACTTTGTTGTGCTCCCTGTTCTTGTTGATCGGCCTGCTTTTCCAACTTTGAGCAGCCAGAAAGTCCAATGATAATTAGCAAAAAGATTATGTTTTTGTTCATTTAATTCACCTATTAGTATTTTGATTTAGATGGGGTTGTTGGCATCTCGTATTGTGGGATTGAATACCTTGCATTCATGTCCATCACAGCTTGGTCTTTAGCCGTCTGCGCCGCCATGTAAGTCGAGCTCGCAATATTCTGAGTAGCCAACAAATCTTGCAACTTTTGCAACTGCTGGACTTCCATTGAATTGATTTTTGCAAGTGACTGGGTGGCCTTCAACGCGCCATCAGCACTTTGAGATTCGTTGTACAAAGCCGTCAAATTATCAGTATCGGACTGCCTGGCGTCCCGGTGCATCCCCGCTGCTTTCATCGCCCCTTCGAGCGTGTCGGTGCTAGTGCTGTTCCACTTGGTGAAGTTTGCAGCCAACGTTGCTGCAGTTGGGCTTTTGAATGTTGACGCGAAATTCGTGTCAATCCGAGCCATATTGCCGCCGATGGCATTGCCGGCAGACATGATCGACCCGACCCCATTGATCAAGCTACCAATGTCTGCCCCCAGCAACGATGCTGGGTTCGACGTTAGATTTTTCAATGCGGCGTCGAGCTGCAAACCTTGCCTCACGTAGCCATCAACAGCTTGAGAATACTGTTGGATCAATTGGATATTGTTTGCGATCTGGGTAACCTCAGTCCCGCCGCCCGTGCCCAAGACTGAGCCCATGGCACTGGCCGAACTGACCGCTATGATTGCATAAACAAGACTTTTTTTCATTTTGTACTCCCCTTCTTTGAGTTTGACCAAACTGTAAAAGCAATGCCAGGAAGGGCGCCAAGAAAAGCCCAGGGTGACAGGCCCGTTACTCCTGTGAGGAGTGCAACTGGCAGGAGTGTGATGACTGTATTCAACTGCCCGAGTTCCACCGCTGACAAATTTGACGGTTTGAATTTTTGGTGTTGGTTGCTCATAAGTGTTAATTAAGTGTTAATATGGAGAGTTTTGCAGCAAAAGATGCGCAATGCGCAAACGAGTAACATATTGCTCCATTTTTGCAAAATGGACAAGTGTTTTTGAGGTGTTTTTACTGAATATTTTGGCCAAATGCACAGCCAAAATGTTTCTCGCAGAACGCGATCCGCTGCCGTTCGATTTCAGCGCCGGTGCGGGCGCTGTCAGACAGTGCCAGGATGGCTTGTCGAGCTTGAGGGTCAAGCTGGTATTGAGGGGTGTGTGTGACAGCTTTTGCAGCCGCCGATAAAATGCTAGTAGCCATAGTGATCTCCGATTTAGATTGCTTGGTTAGCTGTGCTTGGTCGTTGACGCGACCAGGTGCAGCGCTTAAATTCTCTTTGTCTCTGTGCTCAATTATACTTCTTTACTCATTTGAAGCAATAAGCAATTGTGTAAAGAAGTGTAATGTTTTGGGTCAGTCTGGCAGAGTTGCAATGAACTCCGTAAAAATTTCCCGTATCGTTTTCTTGTTTCTGGCGGCGTAAATCTTGAGCTTTTCAAGCTCTGACTCGGAAACTTGAAAATTGACCCGTGCCAATTTTGGCGCGTCTTCCATCAAGTTTTTTTGCTTGCTAGCGCTGGGACGGCCAGCAGCCAATCCGGTCGTTTTTTTATTCATATTCATTTGTTCTTTTGCTTATTTGAGTAATTGCACTAATTCGTCTTTGAGCGCCCGAAAATCCGCCGCCGCATCACCGTTCTGGTCAACATCAAACACGGTCTGACCAGTTGCCGCTGTGCCGGGGTAAGCCACCCGCTGCATGATTCTGCTGTTCAACACCGGCAAACCGTAGCCAGCCAAAGCGTCTGCAACCTCTTGGCCAAGCTTGGTGCCCGTGATTGCACGGGACACCACGAATGCAGCCTGCAACCGCCCGTCAGTGACTTCGATGCGCTGTTTAACGAGGTCAACCAGGTCAGCCGCAGCCCAGATGTCATAGGGACTTGGCTGCACAGGGATCAAAACGAAATCTGCTGCCTTGATTGCCGAAATCGCTAAATCGGAAGCCTGGGGCGCTCCGTCGATCACCACATAATCAGTTTTTGCCAGACTCTTAAGGTCACGCTCGATAGTCGGGCGGTCGATACCGATCACCGACAGCGGCTGTTCATCACGAGCTGCCGCCCAGTCGCGTGCACTACCTTGCGGATCTGAGTCAACAAGCACGACGCTGGCACCGTCGAGCTGCAACACTCGCGCCAGGTGCGTGGCAATGGTGGTTTTCCCACTACCGCCTTTCTGGTTCAAAACCGCAATCACCTTCATGTCATTTCCTCATTTATACCAATATGCAAACAAGTATATGCGCTTTTGAGTAAAAGAACAAATATGTTTTTAAGGAATTCGCCAGCCATCGCTGCCGAATATGCACCAGCGAGTTTTATCCTTAGCCACCTTGGCGGTCCACGACTTACTATCGCAAAGTGCGGCTTTCTTGCCATCAAGATCAAAAAAATGCTTTGCAAGCCTCCCGTCTGGGGTGCCAGCCCATGCTGCCGCAGCGACTTCATCCCTGGCTTTTGCGTACCCATCGGCACTGCCCGCATCCTTGCCTTCGCTGTAACCCACCCAACCTGCCCCAACTGTTAGCACCCCAGCGACCACCGCCCCGGCCAGCACCCATCGCATTGCTGCCTTGGTCGCCACGGCATCAGCTACGGCGGTGAGTGATTTAGCAATAGAGCCGGCCATTCGAACTTCAAAGTGAGCAGCACTCTCAAGCTGGGCCTGGTACGCCGTCTCTTTGGCATTTTTAACCGCCGTCTCGGAATTTTGCTTGATCAGCTCCGCCGCGTTTTTGATCACGCTGGCTGAGCTTATAACTTGCTTATTTTGTTCGTCGATGCGCTTGGTCAGGGTGTGCAGTTCACCCATCACCTTTTGTGCAATTTCATCATTCAGAGCCATTTCATTGACCCCTAGTCAAATTTTGATGCGTCGATTTCAACTGCAGCCTCAGCGGCTTTTGCGGCTTTGCCGGCGCTCTTGCCGAAAAGCGAATGGAAAACGCCGTCCAACTCAGCATTTAGACCTTTGACAAGTCCCTGGGCCCTTGCCATCTTGACAATATTTGTGCGTTTTACCTCTTCTGTGAGCGGCGTTTCTTTGAGCTTTTTCCAGTAATCCGTGTCGTCCGCCAACATGTCTTCGTATGTTTTTTTCACATCAGCCAGAGCTTTGAATGCTTGAGTGTCATGGATCACTGCTTTTCTGTTGAGAGTGAAAATCGGGAATTCCTTGTGGTAGTTGAAAATTCGGGTCATCTCCTCTTCAATCTCGGCGTCCGGCGCCAACTTGTTGAAGACAACTTTGATGCGCTCCGGCTCAACCCCCAACTTTTGCAGCATCGTGAATGTCTTAACCGCCTCTTTGAACTCATTCACTTTCGCTGCATTTGCCTCGACTGGGACGATGAAATAGTCAAAGATGCGATGCGACTCCGGCTGTTGAGTGAGGGCCATCACGAAGCTCTCAACATTTGAAGTGCCAATATCCACGATGGCCGACTCGGTTTTACTCAACGCCTTGAGCAGCTTTTCAATTTCCCGGCCCTTCATTTTTTGTTCTTCCTCGCCGGCCCCAGAGATCCCCGATTCATTGATTGTTTCAATTCTGAACACCGTCGCGTTTTCCATGCGAGGGAACAGCAGGTTGTTCGCCGTGGCCGATTTTCCAACCTTGCCCGTGTAGCTGATGGTTGCCAAAATAGATTTCATTTGATTCCTTTGAGTATGTGAGTATTTGAGTATTTGAGTATTTGAGTATTTGCGCGTTTGAGTTAATCAAACTTGGTGGGGTCTATATCAAAATCCTTCGAGGTCGCTTTCATTTCCGCCAACGTTGGCGGTGAACTTTCCGGTCCGGTCGCTGGTGTTACTTTTGGGGCCGGTTTTTGACCAGTCATCGGTGCCACAGTCGTCTTTTTTATGAACTTCGACAGATTGCCAAGCGTTGTCTTCTGGCCGTTAGCTTCCAAAAAATCGGCTATTTGCTGCAAAGAAAAACCGCCGTCTCGCATCTGCAAAATCTCCTTTTCAAACTTCTTGAGACTGGATCGCTGCCCCTTGGGGGACAACGTTTTTATGTAGCTAGCAACATCAACCATAAATTTCCTCGACTTTCCTGTCAGTTGTGAATTTTACTTAGTTTTCCTAAGATTGCAAGAGTTTTCTTAAAAATAATCTTCAATTTCGTTGTTTTGCCTATGTTTTCCATAGATTGAATAAATATTTCAATAGAAGGCATTGATTTTACTTCGTTTTCCTTCGTTTTCCTATACACTGTTCACAGAAATGGTATAAGATACCGGGCAGGACGGAGGGCGGTGATACCGCCCTAAAACACACTCAACGGCCTTCGGCCTTATTCGTGATGTTTTGCCCTGCGCCTGCGGCGAGCTTGGTTCGCCTGGCGGCTCACATTGGTAATCGAATCAGGGGGATTGGAATGGCTACGCGCTCAGAGTCACGGCAAAAAACGGAGTTGATCCAGGTGCGATGCACGCCGGAGGAAAAGGCCGCGTTAAAGGCCCGCGCGGCTGCTTTTGGGATAAGCATGGGGGCGCTTTGCCGGGCGACTATCTTCGGCGCTAAACCGAAGTCCAAAACGGACCAGGGGGCCATCCAGGAGCTGGCGGACACTCGCGCAGACCTTGGCCGCTTAGGCGGTTTATTCAAGGGCTGGCTGGCCGGCTCTTTTGAGCAGCAAGGGACGCCGGGGCCGAAAACACGGGCGGAAGTTGTCCGGCTGCTGGGTGAAATCGAACGAGCACAGGAAAAGGTCCTGGCCAGCGTTAAAGCATTGACTGGTCAGCCATGATTTCCAAGCGCATCAAAACCCGGAAAGACGGCAAATCGTCGGCTTCTGATGCCTTGAGCTATGGCGAGGGTTTGAAAGTTAACCGCGAAACTGGCGAGCTATTGGACAAGTCACACCGCACCAGGATTGGTAACTTTGGCCTTGTCGATGATGGTGTATGTGCTGGGCGTGATGTCGCAGAAATGGCCGAGATAATCAATCTCGCCGCTATTGAGATGCAGGCCAATTGTGACCAGAATACTAAGGTCGGTGCTGATAAAAAGCTGGCGCATTTTGTCGTCTCATTCAACCAAGACAAGCCGAGCGAGGCGGTGTTGCGGGATACCGAAGATTCCATGCTGGCTGCAATGGATCTGGATAAAAACCACTTTGTCACTTTCTTGCATAACGATAACGGTTATTGGCACCTGCACATATTCGCCAGCCGAATTGAAAAAGCAAATCCGCACCGGGGCAATTCACTTTGGCATGACCAGATAAACCGCGACAAGGTTTGCCGTGAAGTCGAAGCGCGGCACGGCTTGCAGCCAGACAATGGAATGCACCAGGTCAACGAGCTGGGCCAGATCGTTGAAATTCCGCGTGCAGAGCGCCAGTCGAAACGAGATGCAAAGCCAGCCGGTATTAGCGACCGCGCCAAAACCACAGAGATTTACTCGGGCGAAGCGTCGTTCCAGGCATGGGTGAATGAAATCCGCATTGGTGATCGCCTTAAGCACGCGAAATCATGGAAAGACCTTCATGCAGCAGCAGCGGCCTACGGGTGCGAAGTTAAGGAAAAGGGCGCCGGGTTTGTCATTTGTCCAACTGGACAAAAGGGCGGCATCCAATTATCCAAGCTTGGATTGAACAAGCTTCCCGCTAAATTTGGAGCTTTTCAGAAAGCCGAGCCGGGCCACCAGGTGGAACCTGAAAAAAAGTATGAGCCGGGGCCGTCGCTGGAAAAGGGTAAATCGCACTATTCACTGTGGAAAGAGGCCAAAGGTGCTTTCAAGTCCACCAGAACCGACAGGATCAACGCGCAACGCGATAGCCATGCCTTGACCCGCCAAGGGCTCCGGTCGCGGCACAAGGCCGAACTAACACAGATCCGCGCCACAACACCAGGTCAAAGCAAGTTTGCTGCTGTATCTATCGCCAAGATGCAGCACACCGTCGAACAGACTGCGCTCAAAGAGCAGTTTGCGCAAGAGCGCCAAGCGTTGCACCGAGAGCTGGCCAGCGCCGGACCCGGCAACACATTCCGCGACTTTCTGGTGATCGAAGCCAAGAAAGGCGACAACATTGCGCTTGGACTTGCCCGCAAATATGGTGTTGATGCATCGACGGATGTTTTGAAGATACACGAAGCCGACCAGCTCAAAATTGTGGCCGCAATACGTGGGAAAGAATACCGGCCAGCGCCGCGCATGAATTTCACACACCAGGTGGAGCGCAACGGCACTGTTGTGTACGACTTTGGCCAAGGCCGCAAATTGACCGACAGCGCCATTGCCCGGCAGGTGCAATTGAACGATGCGGCCGCGCACAGTCCAGAGGCAATAGCCATGGCTCTGACCTTTGCCACTACTAAATTTGGCAACACGCTCACGCTCAGCGGCTCACCAGAATTTCAGCGCCTTGCCGTCGAAACAGCAGTGCTCAAGCACCTTGGAATCAAGTTCGCAGATCCGGCGTTGGAAGCCTACCGTGCGAAATTTGCAGCAGAACAGAAACCGATTCGCAGATCCGGGCTCATGCCGGATCTGTCTCATTTAACCCCCCACCAAATAGCCCAAGGAGTTACCCATGTCCTCACCAACGCCCTCGACCGTGGTCGGCCACCCGAGCACATCATTGCCAGAAACACACGAGACGCCGCCGCCCGCGCTCGATTTGCCGACGACATCACACGTTCTGAAGAACGTGCCGCAGCACTTGCGACCGAAAGAAGCAGTAGCGTGCATGAATTGCCCGCTGGCCGTGTGGATGGTGCAGGACAAGACAGTGGAGTGCTATTGCAGGACGCTTTACATGACGGTTTGGGAAACCTCCAAGCCGGGCAAGATCAGGATGTGCGACGCGCCGGAGCAAGTGAGAGAGGCAGCGGAGGCGACCGAAACGCCGGCGCCGACGCAGACAGCCGCGCCATTCGACGAGGAAACACAGTCGTTCGGGTTGCTGGCGAAATCGACAACACCAAAGAAAAACAAATCCGAACCACCTCCGGGGTTCCTGTAATTCCATCCAACAATGCCCCCGTGCCCGCGCCGGAGGCGCAGCAACAGCCGAAAACTCAGGCCGTTGACTACGACCCCGGCACCGACTACGACGGTGACGATGAGCACTACAGGGCAATTGACAACCTGGCCGACATTCACCAGCAGATCGACGCAGCCAAAGCGGCCGCCGATCCCCGCAGCCTGTTGGCACGCTCAACAACAGCCGAGGCTGACCATGACGCGCCGGCAAGCGGCGTTGTCGTTGCCTCAAATGAGGAATTCGTGGCAGTCCAGGAGCGGGACAAAGTGAGGCTGTACAGAACTGTTGAGTTGGCCAAGCAACTGGTTTATGACGGCATTGACACCGGCCACGGCCGGTTTGCACCAGGTAACGAGTTAACTAGAAAAAGCGGCAAGGACGGCATGAGAACGCTACTCAGCGAAGAACGCGAGGACAAGCAGGCCAAAGCCAAGCGCGGGCGCAACACCGGCCAAGGGCTTTAACGTCATTTACCTTTATGTGCTTTTATGTATTGCATCATTTGTGTAAGTGAGTATAATAATGGTGATGAAAGAAAATTCAAAACCGCCGAAGCCGCGCAAAGAGCGGAAGGTTTCTCACCTTGTTCTCCGTTTCCCTGTGACTAAACAAATCGGGACCATAGGGATCTACAAGCTTGATGCCAGCGGGTTACACCTAGTTCGAGTGCTGCACGGTTGCATCAGCCACTGATCCAACCAAGGAGCCACCGCCATGCTGATCGAACCGCCAATAGACCCCGAGCGCAAGCCGCTGTCCAAGTTTTTCACAGCCAGAATCTTCGAGCAAGGTGAATTGCCATGGTTTGAAATTCGGGCGCTGGCCTCAATTGGCGCTGGTTTGCTGATGCGACACCAGGGCGACCCGAAAGCGATCAACAAGCTGGCTCGGCTATCTCAGCCGTTCGATGATTTCCGCCACAACGAGACTGCAAAAGCCATGGCGACGCTGCTAGAGGATGCTGCTGGCGGTCCCTACGACCCAACTGAACAAGATTTTCTCGACTTGGCGGCACGGGCCGGTATCAATCTGGACGACTACAAATGCTAGTTTTCCTTGACACCGAATTTACCCATTTCGTCCGCCCCGGCCTGATCAGCATTGCACTGGTGGCCGAAGATGGCCGCGAGTTCTACGCCGAGCGCACCGACTATCACCGGGACGCGTGCAGCGACTTTGTGCGGGAAACCGTGCTGCCCTTGCTGGGGCGCGTGCCTGGCGCAGCCTGTAGCCGATCTGAGCTAACGGAGCGCGTGCATGAGTGGTTCGAGCAGTTGCCAGAACCCGCCACCATCCTTTACGACTTCGAGGGTGATTGGCAATTGCTGGTGGATGCCATTCTTGGTCGTACTTACAGAAGTCCGCCCGCAAATTTTGGCGAACCATTAAACCTTGACAACTCCAGCATCACTCACCCGGTCTTTGAGAAGGCCCTGAACGTCACCTACACCCAAGACTGGCCCCCACACCATGCCCTGGCCGATGCGCGGGCGCTGATGGCGGGCTACCGTGCCTGGCGTGCGGCACTGGACAAGGTCATTCAGGCCGCTCCTGGTGCGGCCGCAGCCGATGAAGGTGACATGACCCAGATCAGCCTCAAGCTCACCAAAGGCGACCTGGCCAAGATTGACCAGGCAGCTGCGGTCCGCCGAATCGGCCGGGCCGCATTCATTCGGCAAGCCTGCTTTCAGATCATCGCGGGAAAAGGTACTGTATGAGCACTCGGACCCGCTGGATCCTTGGCATCTGTCTAGGCGCACTACTGTGCGCGGGTGCGGTCTATGTCTGGCGCAGGACGGACGCGCTCACTATTGCAGCCTGGGGACTGGGTGGATATGGGGTACTTTGGGTGTGGTCTTTGTGGAGCGGAGAATGGTCCGGATCATCATCCACGACAAGTGATGATGACGGCTATTTGCCCACCGTTTATTTAAATGAACACGGTGAGGTTAATGAAAACGGGGAAGTGAACACGCCTTGGGAATGATCCTCTTTCTCGATTTCGATGGCGTCACGCACCCGGAGCCCTGCGTTCACGAAACCGTCTTTTGTCGGCTGCATTTGATCGAGTCGGTTTTGCGCGATCGCGAGCTGATAGACGTTCAAATCGTCATCAACAGTAGTTGGCGCGAAATTCATTCGCTTGACGATATGCGCGAGTTTTTCTCCCGAGACATTCAAGGCCGCGTGATAGGCGTCACACCCGACATGTGGGACCAGGCACTAGCGCCTGCATTCGTGCGTGAGCGCGAGTGCATGGCATGGTTGACTGCAAATCGCCCAGCAGGTACACGCTGGCTGGCCATCGATGATCGCCCATCATTTTTCCAACCAAATTGCCCGAACTTGTTTTTGACAGACACATTGCAGGGCTTCCAACCGAAGCAAATGAGATCACTGCGGGACATGCTTTGGGAGCGCCTTTGAAAATCACTCTGGCCGAAATCGACAGCACCATTGAGTGCAGCAACCAATGGACCCGCTACCGCGAAGCGATGCAGATCATGGGGACCGCGCTACGCGCTCATAACGATGATCGACGCCTTGGCCATGTTCTCACTACTGAGCAAATGGAGTTGGTCACGATGGGTTGCGGTGGCCCGAATAATTTCCAGCTAAAGGCGGTGCCGTCATTCGGTCGATCTTTGGCCGCTTGACCTTCCCAGCTTGGCACAGGTCGTACTGCATCTGCATGCCCGTCCAGAGTTCAGGGCTTGTCCCAAAAGCGCCTCCAAGGCGATACGCCATGTCAGCCGAAACGCCGGATGAACCCGTAACCACGCGGGACAGAGTTACCCGGTTCACGCCCAACTTCACGGCTGCTTCTGTAACGGTAATGTCACCCAAATACTCCCGCAGGACTTCGCCTGGGTGCGGCGGATTGTGCATTCGAGTCATATTGAACCTCTCAGATCGACCGCCGCAGTGCGCAGCGCGAGGCTTCGAGCGTCTTGTTCCTGATGGTGCATGATGATAGAGATTTTGCGCCAAATACAGCAGACGCGACATATCCCGGCGTTTCGGCGTTGCCTGCACGGGAGGGGCGACCCCTCCCCGCTGCGCGGCCCCCCACCCCCACACGAAGACCCACAGCAGAGCCGGGATGCCAAGGCATCCCCACGCGGGGCGTGGTGCCTGGCCACCCAGCGCGTGGGCTACTGCCCACACGGAAGGGCAAGCCCTCCCCGCTACTGCGGCCCCCCACCCAGACAGGCGTGCCGCCCCACTGTCGCGGTTCCCCTGTATACCAACACAACACCACGCCTGACGGCGGGATGCTTCCTGCATCCCCGTGCGCGGCACGGTGCCCCTAGAGTCCCACGGCTGACGCCGGGAGGCTGGAAGCCTCCCCGTGCCGGGGCACGGTGCCCCACCCACCCAGCGCAATAAACCCGCGACCGGGGATCTCCCAACCAAGCCCACAACAGGCCCACAGGGCCGAGCAACAAAGGAACCGCACTGCGTGTCGGTTCAGGGCTTCGCCCGCGCCACAAGGTCGCTCCCAATATCCGTCTATCAGGAGGAAAGGGCTTGCAACGGGAATCAGGCAGCACCGACCAAGCGGTAAACAGTGGACACGCCAGCGTTTCAACCCCGTACCGCTTCGCTACATGCCGCCCAGCGGCATCCATACCGCGCACCTGGTGTACTTAATCGAACGGGCGTTATGTTTACAAAATGGTGTAAATTCCTTTATGTTTTTCACCGTTTCTTATTATTTTGGCGTAACATTGGTTATTGAAGATTGACGCGAAGGAAACGAAATGGCTATTACTGTTGACACTATTGACCGCTCGACCCTTGAACACCTTGTGGAAGCGGGGGCCGTGAAGGGGGCAAGCATTGTGGGCCAGCCGGGCGGCTGGGGCGTGGTCTTCCATTACGGCCTGACCGAGCGCGTATTAGCGGCAAGGCGTGGTGCGATTCGCAATTTCAAAAGATTTGAAACGCTGGTTGATTACCTCAAAAGCATCGGCCTTGCTAAGTACCAGGTGGACGCCACAGCATATGAACCGTCAGCGCCACCGTCAGATCGCAAACGCACAGACGCCGCCGAGCGCATGAAAAACGCGCACGCCGCCGCCGCCTACAAGGGCTGGCTTACCAAAGAAGTTCAAGAGGCCATTGATGACCCTCGCCCAAGCGTGCCACACGCACAAGTTGCAGCAGAGTGGAATGTTGAACGCGCAGCCTTGGCCAAGCAGGCTAAGAGCGCAGGGCACTGATCGTGCCGCTCTGGAAACCCGCCGCGATTGCCGACCGCAAACGCATTACCGCCCACATCGCCCAGGACAACCCAAGAGCAGCAATGGAAATGGGTGACATGCTGATGGAGAAAGCCGCGCTACTGGACCAACACCCCATGCTGGGGCGTGTGGGACGCATCAAAGGCACGCGTGAGCTGGTGGCACATCCCAACTACATTTTGATATACCGACTTGTCGGAGAGGTGGCCGAAGTGCTGCGCGTCAAACACGCAGCGCAGCAGTGGCCGAATACTTAACCAATAGCGGCCCTGCCAGGTGTTGAAACCACCCAACAGAGCCTGACCAAATCCAACTGAATAAGAGTCAAAAATGGCTACTAACAAGAATACCAAAAAAATCGAACCGCTGACCTATGACTACCGCTCGGTCAAGCCCATGCCGGAGAGTATGCGGGAAGCGATTAACGCACACTTGGCCATCGAAGAAGAGGATGCTAAAAGCGCTGGGGCGATTGGATTTATGGCGCGAGCGCTGGTGATTGCCACCATGCCCTACAAAGACCCAAAAACGGATTCGTTCACCCGAGTGAATGGGGACTTCAAGTTGCGCATTTTGGCGGGCTACGAGGGTGGCATCCCGTTTGGGATTTATCCGCGTTTGTTGATGTCATGGGTGGCCACAGAAGTCGTTAAAACTCAATCCCCGGTGCTCGAGCTGGGAGATTCCATGCGATTGTTTTTACGGGATGTGCTGCAAGTGCGTACTTCTACGGGTGGGGCACGCGGTTCTGCCACCCGTATCACTGAGCAGATGAAGCGGCTTTTTGGTTCTCTAATTACCGCAGAAATGGCATCGACCGAAACGCACAAAGGGTTCCGGTTGCGAAATGTGTTGATCGCAGATGGGCTCGATCTTGAGGACGACGAAGCCAAGATATTTGATGCCGAGAGTTCTATGGACGCGGACGGCCAAATTCTGTGGACTCCGCAAACCAAACAAACGGCTGGCACCTGGCAAAGTAAAGTGCATTTGAGCCACGCTTTTTTCAAAGAGTGCGTAGAAAATCCGGTCCCTATTGACTTGCGGGCGTATGGGGCGCTGCGAGACTCGCCTTTGGCGATGGATGTTTACACCTGGATGACCTACCGGATGAGCTACACAACGCGCAAGACTAGGCCGATGCCGTGGCTATCGCTTATGGGTCAGTTCGGTTCGAACTACCGAAGCCCTGACATGGGGCAAAACGTCAGAGACTTCAGGAAGGCGTTTTTGCAGGCACTGACACTGGTAAAAACGGTGTATCCAGGGGCGAATATGGAGGTTAACGAGACAGGCTTGGTGTTGTCTCCATCTCGGCCACATATCGAACGAAGCAAAGGTCAAGCAATGTTGTTTTAAAGCCTTTGGCCACTGATAGCGTGCAGAAGAACTCCCGGCAAGGCACATGTCAAAGCGCAGAAGAACTCCCGGAAGAGTTGTTAATAAACTGGGGACTCCCACCAGGAGCCTTAAAAAGTTATCCACGCAGAAGAACTCCCGGACACATTTTCCATATAAATCAAGTAGTTAGGCAATTTCAGGCAAGTTATCCACGCAGAAGAACTCCCGGACGGCACGCAGAAGAACTCCCGGTGAAATTTTCTAAAACACCTTGAAAGCCGCGCCCATCTTAGGTTTCAGGATATTTTCCAAGCTACCCCCTGTATTAGGTATTCCTGTATTCTTTAAACCTGTAGTTTTTCCCTCTCAATTTGTGGATATATCAGCACTTCGAGCAGTACGAACACGACCATGCTGCGCAAGGTCGCCCTAAAAGGGCACCCACCACTTGCACATCCAAACAGCCATCAATAGGCCCCCACGGGGGCCAAACAGATCCCCCGGATACAAGACGGCACTTCGTGTCCGTCAGGGCTTCGCCCACCCCACAAGGGGGTTCCCAACATCCGTTGATCAAGGGGAAAGGGCTTGCAGCGGCACGCGGGCAGCGCCGACCCAGCACCATCAGGAGCACGCCAGCGTTTCAATACCGTACCGCTTCGCTACATCGGGGCGTTTGACGAAAGGGAAATTAAAGTACGTTAAGCCTTGAAATTGATTTTCAGCACTCGACTGCTCTTCGGTCGGGATAGCCAACACCGCCTTGAAATTTTGCTCAATTTCATTCGGGTGTGGCTCTTTTTAATTGCCCATAAAATGCCGGATTTTTCTCATTTTACGCGCTTCAAATTAGGGCGTGAACGGCCTTGGACTGGTACAACATCACCATCGGCATAGTGATCGACATGGTTGCGTTGGTACTCTTGTGCAACATGGTAATTCCAGTATTTCTCAAAGTCACCGCTGAAGCGTAGTGCCCGCAAACGCAGCACGGCCTCTGCGCCTTTCAGACTCCAGCGTGCTACCCCATCCATGCGATCGCATACCAAATGGCGACAGGCACCCTCAATCACTCCGGTGCCAATAGGCAGTCCTGCCGCCAAGTAGCGGTCATAGTGCATGTAATGCTGGTGGTTGAGCAGGTAGCGGGCTGCTGCATCGACTGGTTCTCGCTGTTTGTCCGACAGCACGCGCAGCGTGGCGCTGCGGCGCATTCCTGCGGCCACCTGCGCGGCTTTTCCACGCAATACATTGAGCAGGCGCTCGGCCACCCACTGTTCACGTTCCGAAGTCGCCTCATCGTTAAATGCCACCGAGGCGTCCCACAGGTATTCCGAGACGTGAATGATGTCCATGACGATGGTCAATTTCACCATGTACTTGCGCGATAGCGCGTGAAGCAACGTCAGTTGCTGCTCGTTTCCATCGACCAGTCCGACCCACGTTTTTTGCCGTTCCGGATCGCGGCGCAAGCCTTCTTGGATCGCGTCGTCAAGCACATTCTCGGGGGTCTTCGCCAAGCTGGCCCACACCCGCTTATGTTCCACCGGCGGACGCGCTGGAGCAGGCTCGTGCAGCGGCGCCAGACTACGAACCACTTGCTCGGGAGTGCGCACATAGGGCGCCACCGTGTACACCGCAGCTACCGTGGCCATGCGTTTGCGGTTGCGCTTCTCGCCCTTGGTGAGCCTTTGGGTCAACTTGTGCGATTGGTTCAGTGCCGCCTTCTTGGTCGGTTCGCGCAGATCGCGCGGCAGCATCACCACGCCTTTGCCGTCAGCACTGATCGCCAGAATCGAACTCCCCGAGTCTCCAGCTGCGGGGCTGTGCTGCTCATAGAAGGCGTCGAAGTCCACCGCCGAACATTCAACCAGCTCTTCGACCTGCCGTTTTCCCATGGTCTTGCCCGTTTGCTGCGCCAGCGCTTGCACGGTGGCGTCGAAAGATACTTGGGCGGCCTGTTCAGCAGCCAAGCGGCGCACGCCAAACGAGTACTCGCCGACCGGCATGTTGAGTTCCGCGTCCAGCGGATGCAAGCTATCCACGCCGGCTGCCCCGTAGCCCAGGCGCTTGACCCGAACCTCACCGAACACGGTGAAAAGACCCCGCTCGTGCAGGCGCCGCTCACTGCGCTCGACTCCGTCCGCGCCGCATACCGGTCCTGCCGCCAGCCCCGGCCCGCGACTGTCCACATGCGCCTGGAACAGCAGGCGCAACAGTTCGCGCCCCTGTTCATTGATCGCCGCCTCCAACGCCGTGTGGCTAAGCTCCCGGCTGTCTTTGCTGCGTAGGAACGCGACAAATCGCGCGTATTCGTCATTTGCCGTCATAAATGCGTCCTCCTGCACGGTCAACCGCGCCAATGTCGCGCTCATGCCTGCCTCCGCAGCCGTTCCGCCGCATCGGGAACCAACGGGTAGACCCACACTGCCTTGGGCGATACTCCAAGGCGCTCGTGCTCACGGTCCATCCGACCGCGACCGCTAGTTTGCCCCAACAAAATCCAGTTGGCTGCCCGGTAGCAGTGCCCACTGTAACGGCTTTCATCGACCAGCGTCTCTATCAGCAACGGCTCGACTCCGTAGCGCGCCTCCCAGTCTTGGCGCAGCCGGTGATGCGCTCGCGACAGCACTACGCTGGCCAGATTGGCGATGCGAACCCAGGGCAAAATCAGGAACCGGCTTTGGTTGACCACGCGCTGTAAATTTCCGCGCCGCGTCTGTTCGTCCCAGCCAATCCAGCGCTCACGGGCCGCCATGCGCCAAGCGGGGCTGGAGAACTGCATACACCCCAGTACCTGCTTTCCAGAGTAGAAAAGATAGCGCAGGTGCGCCCCGAATGGCACCGCGTGGCCGAGGTAGTGATGTCGCCCCACCAGTTCGCGAAACAGCAGCCGTTGCTGCTCGCTTTGCACCGGTTCGAGCACGATTGGTTCGAAGTCCCCAACCTTGCCCTCCAAAACGGCTGCAGGCTCTCCCTCGGCGCTGACCGGTACGCGCGTGCGGCTTCCAACCGGTTTCGTGGCGCGTTTGAGCGGTAACTGAATCGCACCCTGGCTGTCGAGCAGCTCAAGAAATTCCCGGCACTCACGCGCTTTGAGTCCGCCGCCACTACGCTGCCACTGAAGCAATTCGCACACCGTGTGCGCCAGTTCCATACGGCTCAATCCGGCGTGGCGCTTGACCACCTCGCCGATCAGGTCCAATTCGCCGCCGCTGAATTGTCGACCGCAAAATGCCACTGGCTTATCCATGCTTGTCACCTCAAATCAGGTTATCCAAGCAAACGGTATTACATCGAGATAGAAATGTCCAGCAAAAAATTCTCACCAGTGGTAGCTTGATGTTGCCAGATGGCAGCGCACCGCAGGGCCCTATACCTTCAACCCATCCATAGATACCCTAAAAATCGTTGTCTGCGACACAAACGACCTGGCAAACTCCCTATGTCGTGACCAAAAAAATGGGCGTCCGAAAAAGAGCCACACCCATTTCATTCAGCAAACGCAACCAATGGCCGATTACGCGCTTTACGCTTGGCACTGGCTGAGTACCCCGCCACACGGTTAGCATTCGGTGGTACCTGCTTGATGTCTTTCTCCGTTACGCCGAATTGGGGTCCGGGGAGCATCCCTCAAATCAGCCGGGACGTACCAGCGGCATCACCTTCTACGCGCTTGGTTATTTCGTCTATTGCTTCTTGTAAGTCCTTGTGGTGCTTTCCGATGTTCGTAATCGCGTCTTTGACGCGGGCAACATGCTCCTCAGACCAGACTTCCGCTGCCTTTTGAAGCTCAGTCTTCATGCCTTCAAGCGTCTTATCGAGTTCGCCTACTCGTTTTTTGAGCGCGTCAATGTGACGTAGGTCGTTGCCAATAGTTCCCATCTTTGCTTTCCCTAATAAAGGATGCTGTACATTTTGTGATTATGATTCGCTATAACCGGGTTCGGTAGTAGCGCGAGATCGGTAAGCTGAAAACAGCAATTGAAAATGTCTTCTGGATCCGGTATCGTTACTAGTGGTACATGCGGCACCAGAGGCGGGTAAAACGGCGCAGGCACAGGTGTTATATGACCCTGCATTGTGGCCAACGCGCCATTTCCGTTAAATAAGTTAAACGCCGTGTGGGACTCGGAGGGGGAAAGCCTGCGGCATGATTGAAGCGTTCCGACTACCAGCCTGGTGCGATTCTGATCAATTATGAAAAGTTCGAGAGATGAGCAGAAGCCAGGCTGTTTTTTCTTGTATGCTTGAATGAAAGCGATGCAATAGACCACATTTTTCGGCATCCATAAAAAGAGATTCGATACCTGATTGTGAGTGGCAGATAACCACTCATCAAAGCCGAACCCACTCAGTGCCGCAAATGTAGTTCCGCCCTTCCAACCGCCCGAAGGG
>PKWO01000484.1:0-230 GCA_003132085.1 Oxalobacteraceae bacterium
TGCTGGACCCGGTGAAGCTGGTACTGACGAATTGGGACGCCGTAATGGGAAAGGACTTCGTGGACGATTGCTCCGCCCCTGTGCACCCGCACCTGCCCGAGCTGGGCCGGCGCCAATTCAAGATCGGTAAAGAGGTGTGGATCGAGCGCAGCGACTTTGAAGAGACGCCGCCCAAAGGCTTCTTCAGATTGTTCCCTGGGAACAAGACGCGCCTGAAATACGGCCATGTG
>PKWO01000484.1:236-5744 GCA_003132085.1 Oxalobacteraceae bacterium
TCAAGGGCGTCATCACCTGGGTCGCGGTGAATGATGGCGTGCCCGCAGAAGTGCGCCTGTACGAGCGCCTCTTCACCGAAGCCCATCCCGACGCCGGTGGCAAGGACTTCATCGAAGGCCTGAACCCCGACAGCCTGAAGACCGTCACCGCGTACGTGGAGCCCTCACTGGCGACAGCAAAAGCCGACGACAAATTTCAGTTCGAGCGCCACGGCTACTTTGTGGCCGACCGCAAGGACCACGCACCGGGCAAGCCGGTGTTCAATCGGGCGGTGGGGTTGAAGGATAGTTGGGGGAAGTAGCCGGCACAATCTGTTTGAGATGTACCTGCCACTGGCTGACCGCTGGACCGTTCTGGACAATGCATCTGGCACACTCAAGCCCATCGCTCGCGGCACTGCACGCCGCACCTTTGTGGAGGAATCAGAAAAATGGCTGAATCTAAAACGACTCGCTCAGTGAAGAGCCGCACCGAAAGCCGCCCGGCAACCGCGCAAGACAAAGTTGCCCAAGCTTTGAAGCAGGCATCCAGTCAGGCCCACAAGCAGCTCGTAGCGCAGGGGCTGAAATTGCCGACCCAAAATTGGACAGGCGCTGCGGTGCGCAATCCTGCGGTCTGAAGGTGAACGAGGCGCAATCGGTGCAGTCGGTTGAAGTCGCAGAATGCGACTTCAAGTTTTCAGTCTGAGCGACAAGGGTACTTTGTAGCGGACCACAAGGACCACGCGGCGGGCAAGTCGGCATTCAATCGGGCTACTGCGTTGAAGGATGGTTGGGCCAAGTAACCCTGAATCTAAAAAAAGGTTTCTTCCCGTGAATATCAATGACTATTACCAACAACTAAATACGCGGTCACAAGAAATATTCAACCGTGCTTTGGATGAGCCGAGGCTTCTAAGCAAAGTGCATAGCGCCGCTGCGGAGATTTTTCAGTTAGCAGAGGCCGTTTCGGATCGCGACGAGCAATCCATGCTAAAAGCCGTATGCTCGCAACTTGAATCAAGTTGCCTAGCTCTTTCACTTGGACTTTATCGTCCAGCCATAGGAGCTTTGCGATTGGCACTAGAGTTGGGCATCGGATGTATCTATTTTTCAGCGAACAAGTTGGAGCATCGAGAATGGCTGCGCAACGGTGACTTGAAATGGTCCATTGTCAATGGCGAAGCGGATGGTGTTCTGTCACAGCGATTCGTAATGGCGTTCTTCCCTGAACTCGCAGATCAATCTGCCGAGTTTGCGACGCGTGCAGGCGATGTTTACCGGAGCCTTTCAGAATATGTCCATGGCAATAGTGATACTTGGATGGCAAGCGGCATTGCACTCACCCACAATGACGCCTTGCGAGCTTTTTACGAGAAAAAACTAGACGACGTTGTCGTTGTACTCAAGTTCGCCTTCTGTTGTCGATACCTGAAGAACCTGTCAAATGACACTAAGGATACGATTCATGCTGCCGCTTCTGAAGTACATCATGTGGCGGCAATTCGCGAATGCTTCGGCGGCCCAAAGGACATTAAATGAGCAATTTCTATCTTCGCACTGAAAGCATTAAGCCTGAGGAAATTCTTAACCTATGCGTCAAGAGCAAGCAGGATGAGCAGATTATTCGAGCACTTCGCTCATCAGAGCCGTGCATATTAGAAGGCTCACGTGGGACTGGCAAGTCGTTTCTAATGCGCGTGGCGCAACAGGAGATTGATGATGGAGAGGGTCACGGCGTTGCTGTTTTTGTTTCTTTCAACATCAGCTCACTAATTAGCACCAATGACAGGCATCAGTTCTATCACTGGATGCTTGCAAAGACTTTGCGGGCTTTGCTTGTAAAGCTTAAGAAAAAGGGGTACGTTGTTTCGCCTTTCAGCGCTGGTCTCTTGAGCAATGATGAGTGCAACAACCAGGATTCTGTGGAAATGGATCTGGAGCGAATTGTCAAATCATTTGAAGGTTCATATAGAAGTCTGGATCAGGTATTGACGACAAGCCTTCCGGATATTGAGGACGTGAAGGAGGCGATTCAGGAAATTTGCGAAGAGAACAAAATTGATCGCATTTACTTCTTTTTCGATGAGGCGGCGCACGTCTTCCGTCCGGAGCAACAGCGTCAGTTTTTCAGCCTATTCAAAGACCTCCGATCGCCATATGTGACATGCAACGCCGCAATCTACCCCGGTGTGACGTATTTCGGTGACTCATTTGAACCGATCCACGATTGCATCTATAAAGTGATCGAGCGAGACATCCGCGACCCCGAGTACCTAGGCTACTTCAAAGAGATAGCTCTCAAACAAGCTGACGCAACACTTGCCAATGCAATAGAACGCAATGTTGATCTTTTTGCCACTATTGCATTTGCGGGTGGCGGCAATCCGCGAATGATTCTGAAGACGCTTCAAGACTTGGCCAAATTCAACAGCACAAACGTCGACCAAGTAATTAAGGATTTTTACCGCGGTTCACTGGACAATACAACTGTTGAATACTACAACATCTACGACTGGGGTCTGCAGTCACTGGACAAACTGGGCTACCCTGTGAACAAATACTGGCAACGTTCCAAATCACATCGTGATGACGGTTCGATTGGCCGCACAGTGTTCGTGAAAGATCGTCTGGTTGGCTCAACCTCTTGCCGTATCTTGATCGATACAACCGGTTTCAACAACCAAGACTTTTTCCAACAAACAGGCACCATATCAATCATAGCTGGCGTAAATCCTGGTACACCTGTGGCACAATTTGGTCAATATCCTTTCTAAGGATCTCTGGCTGATTTTTGTCATTACCAAAAGAATCGCCCGGTTCAAGCCGGGCGATTTTTCCAGTCAAATTAAATTCAATTGCGATGGTGGGCAATAACAGCATCCAAATTGTGCCGTCAAAGTAGAAGTGCTTATTATGAATAACAAGATACTCGCAACAGCTCTGCTGGCAGGGTTCACCGCAATTGCAAAGGCTGATCCCTTGCCTCCACCGGACATTTATAATCAGGGGCCTGCATCCCCTTTAGTGTCTTCAACTGATATTAGCGCTGCCGAAAGATCGGCCTATGCCTTACTGGAAGGTGTCATGCAGATGGCAGAAGCACGCATCGCTGCTACCAATTGCTCTTTATCCTCAGGCACTTATGAGGTATTATTATTCAGCGATGGTTCCGTCAATGACCCGGATTACAACTTTGTTGTCGTAGATTCGCCCGGTTCCAGCTTTAAACTCACAGCCACACTTAAGCCTTGGGACTCATTCTGGGGCCAAACCATGATTATCAATCAACAGGGAAGCGGTGGGCTAATGAATGTACCACTGTCCAATTACTATGCCCAAGTGGCCTACAATGCCCAAGGGACAGTAATGGAAATGGATAGCAACTTTAATGTTATCGGCAACAGTGGACGATTTAATGCCCTTAAGGGCAAAGTAATCAAGGATTTTAATCTAGTCACTGACAATTTAACGGGGATACCTTACATAGTCGACTGGGGCGCGCAATCAATCTCCAAATTAGGTAACCCAGTTCAACAATACTGGCAACGATCGAAAGTAATGCGTGACGATGGTTTTGCGGGACGCACCGTATTTGTAAAAGACCGGACAACCGGCCCAACTTCATGCCGAATTCTTATCGATACCCACGACTACAATAACCAGGATTTCTTCTATCAGACGGGCACCCTGGTCATCTCGACGAGCACCCCTGGTAGTCCGGTCAATCAATTCGATTTCTGAGTGAATGTTTGCAAAAGTACCATAGGTTTCAAAGGCAAAATAACTTGGAACTAGAAAATGTAGGCTAACTTTTGATGCAGTAACCTTACTTGGTAAAATTGCCATGTTTGCATTAACTACTGTATTAAATTAAACAATAAATCTAAATCTAAACCTATGTACCAGGAGTTTACTAATGAACAGCAAAATGAATTCTCTGACCTCGGTTATTCTCTTCGGTTTTGCGACATCTGCCGTTAGCGCAGAACCGCCCAACGCCCCGAGTTTCTATGATAACGGATCACAGGAAATATCAATAGATTTGAGCGCTGCTGAGATGGCGGCTTATGCTCTCTATGAGAGTGCCATGCAAGTGGCTGAAACCATAATACTTGCATCCAGTTGCACTTCGGCAGCAGGTTCCTATGCTTTCAGTATTACTGCTGATGGCAGCATTGAAAACCCAGCATCCAACCAAATCAGTATTGTCTCACCAGGCGGATTGGAGTCTTTTGTTCTCGGTGCAAAACTACTCGTTTCTGACCCCTCTCGCGGACAACTGCTTAGTGTAGAGCAAGCAGGAAATGGCTCCCTAAATGGCAACGAGTTCAATGGATATTTAAGCCAAGTGGCTTTTAACCAGCTGGGTACTATGATGGATTCAACAAGTACGGTTGATGTGAAAGGCGCAAATGGGAAATTTGATAGTTTTCAGGGAAAAGTGATCAAGGATTTCTACCTCGACCCTAATTCCGGTAATGCCCTACCATACATCTATGACTGGGGCCTGCAGGACATCGCCAAGCTAAATTACCCGGCAAACAAATATTGGCAGCGCTCGAAATCCCTGCGCGATGATGGTGTTGCGGGTCGTACCGTGTTCGTGAAAGACCGTCTGACCGGTTCCTCAGCCTGCCGCATCGTAATGGATAGTTCAGGTTCGAACAACCAGGATATTTTCCTGCAGAATGGCACGTTAACAATATCTACAGAAAAACCGAGCGATCCGGTACCGGCATTTGACGCGTTAGAACAAAATTTATCCATCAATAATCTGCTCGGCAATTTGGGCGGATTGATTAAAATCAAATGAATCGACTCGTTTTAGCCTGCGCAGCCCGTAAATCAGGGCAATCCAAAGGATTGCCCTACTTCATGCCGCCGGAAAACAAGCGATAAGCCGGATTTTCCGTTTCTTCCTGGTAGATAAAATCCAAATCATCAAGGCATTGTTGAAACGCTTGTTGTTCTGCTTGGGCCATTTGTAGCCCCATCAACACTTTGCCAAATGCCGCACCGTGATTACGATAATGGAACAAGCTGATATTCCAGCGTCCGCCAAGCTGGGTTAAAAATTTTAATAACGCACCTGGCCGCTCAGGAAACTGAATGCTATAAACAAGTTCGTTGAGTTCACGTGGGGCATGTCCTCCAACCATATAACGAACATGCTCTTTGGCCAATTCATTGGCGGTCATATCGGTGACTTGAAAGCCCTGTTGCTGTAATTGCCGGATAACCGTTGCACGATCTGACTCAAGACCACTACTGGAGATACCAACAAAAACCTGGGCCATGGTTGCATCAAAATAGCGGTAATTGAATTCGGTAATACTGCGCCCACCCAATAAGTTGCAAAATGCTAAAAAACTGCCCGGCGCTTCAGGAATACTGACTGCCAGCAAAATTTCCCGGTGTTCGCCGACTTGCGCGCGTTCGGCTACATAGCGTAAGCGGTCAAAGTTGATATTGGCGCCACTGTCTATAGCAATCAGGTTTTGTCCCGTTATTTGCTCGCGCTCGACA
>PKWO01000211.1 GCA_003132085.1 Oxalobacteraceae bacterium
GCTTTGGGCAGCGATTCACCGGTGACGGCCGCGTTGTTGACGCGTGCGCCAAACGCCTCTATCAGCCGGCAGTCCGCAGGAACCTTATCGCCCTGTTCCAGGTGGACGATGTCCCCCGGCACCAATTGCTCCGCAGGTACCCGAACGACATGGCCATCACGCAACACTTGCGCTTGCTGCGGCAGTAGTTTGCGCAACGCTGCAAGGGTTTGTTCTACGCGGTACTCCTGCCAGAAAGAGAATAACCCGCTCACCAGGATCACGGTTACGATGGCGTAGCCCACTTTCGCCATGTCTNNCCCACAGGATCAGCGAAAAGAAGCTTGCGAACTCCTTCGTGAGGCGCAGCCACAGAGGTCCGCGAGCTACTTTCTCGACCTCGTTGCGGCCGTACTCATGCAGCCGGCGTTCGACTTCGGCGCCGCTCAGACCAACGGCGGCGCTCTTCAGGCTCGTGACGGCATCGAGCGGAGACAATTGGTGGATTCTCATAGAAGTCTCTCGGTGCAGTACTATCCTCTATATCGGCTATAAAGCGATTTTTTGCCTGATGTAATTGCGTGAGACGATTGCCTGAGACAATTTCCTGAGACAGGACAGGCATTGTGCAAAAAGTAGCTATGAGTCTACAAGTTGGTCACTCCGTCAGGCGGTCGGAGCAGACACGCCAAAAAGGCCTGAACGTTCAGGCCTTTTTGATGCGCTTTTATTCGACTTGGATGCCAACCGTTATCTGATCGCGAAAACACTTTAGATCTTCCGGTGGTTGGGCAACACACGTTGATATTGATGCTCGATTATCCGGCGGATAGGGGTAGGTCGATCCCCCCATCAGCCGCATGTAGACGGCGATCGCCGGTGTGTAAAATATTACTTGGAAGCCTTTTCGTCGGCCTTGGCCTTGTCCTTCGTAGCCGTGGCATCGGCGCCAGCCTTCTCCTTCGTGGCTTTGGCGTCAACCGCAGCCGCTTTCTTCGCTGCCTTGGCCTCGGCTACCGCCTTGACCATTATTGCTTTCGCATCGGCAATCGTTTTTTCTTTGGTGGCCTTCGCATCCGTCAAGCAGGCATCTTGGTCGGCCGCTGGCTTCTTCTTGCAATCCGCGCCGGCGGTTTTGTAGTCCGCACCAGCAGCCTTCACGGCATTCTTGTAGTCAGCTTTGGCACCTGTTTTCTTCTCTGTCGCGCCAGCGGCCTTCTTGGTTTCCTTGGAGTCGGCCTTGGCGTCCGTCTTCATTTCAGTCGCGTTGGCTTTGTCGGTTTTGATTTCGGCCTTGGGGGCGTCTGCTGCGACGGCGTTGAGGCTCATTGAGGCTGCAAAAATTGAAGCGATCAGTACTGACAATAATTTGCTCATAGTAGATTCTCCCGAAAGTGATATATGAAAAAACATAAACAGCCGTTACCATTCTAACAACGCAGGATGAGCAATCCGGTTGACACGATCCCCCCTTTGTCGTGTATGGCTTGAGCTTACAATCCATACATGACACCATTTGGAAACGCGTTGTGCTAGCCCATATTTTCGAAGCAACACTACTTGCCACGATACAAATTAAGTAATTCCCCGCCTGTAGGATAGTCCGCGATAACGAATATCTTTTCTGTTCGCCACCGCACAGAGCAATGTTGGCGTTTGGGCAGAATTGATCAAACTGTAGTGCAGTTTTTTAGGCCATGTAACCAGTACTGTCCGCTTAAAAACTGAACAAATTCAATTGGTTAGAAGAATTTTACGGGTAACAACACGAACGGGTTTTAAAATTATTGAACGTGCGATTGTTCACGCGGCGCGCCGCACAACGTAAAAAACGCGTGCCTCATAACTGCGCTTGGCTGCACTTTTATGGTGCCGCGATAGGATTTTCTCTCCATATTTTTGCGGCGATGCACCAAACGATTCCACCAAATCCGATTTGAAAGACGTGGTACGTTCAACTTCCAAAGCGGATTCGCACCGACCAAATGGCGCCGATAACATGGTCGCTCGTCAGATTCATGCGGATAGCAGAACTCCGGGCACGGTCCTTGCTACGTGTTCCACGGAGATCAGCATTTTGGTTTCTTAACCGTACCGAATGTGTGAGTATGAAATGCCTTTGAAAGACAGTATCTGCTCCGAATCGAGCGACGCTTCGCGGGCAAATGTTGCCTGCGCGAGCGGTCTCGTATTGCGCGCGGTGACATCGTCGGATGCGGACGATCATGCAAGAAATCTGAGTGGCTGGAGCCAGGAATACGACCAATTTTCGCCANNAGAGATTGCCGAATTGCGCATTCCCTGCACGCAGTTGTATCTGGAATCGACGAATCAAGTATTGCATCAATCCTGCGCCTCCTGGAAGAATTCCCTATGGTTGGGGATTCCTGTTCTGAAGGGGCAGAGCGCGACCATTTGCAACAAGCCTCTCACCGAATCATCGGTGGCGGTGATACGCGGCGGCAGCGACTTCGAATTGCTTACTCCTGCCAACTATCAGATTTTGGGAATTTCGATCGACGAGAGCGTATTCAATCATTACATTTGCGAAATAGAGCATATCGATTGCTTCGGGCAATTGGGACAGCAGGAAGTTCTCATGATCGACCCGGAGACGAAACATCGGGTCTGTGAGCAATTGCGGCGCATTCTCTTTGAGGCTAACGCGCTTTCGGCAGCTTCTATCAATGCGCCGTCCAATGACGCACTGCAGGATCGCATACTCATGGTGTTGGCCACCCTGTTCGAATCGATCAATGCGGTCGAGGATCAATCTTCTCTGACGCAAAAAAAGCGCAAGCGCATCGTCGAGAAAATCCGCGAATACATGTTCGATCATATAGAGGACGACATTTCAATTCCCGATCTATGCCGCGATCTGCACGTCAGCCGGCGCACGTTGCAGTATTGCACTGAAGACGTCGTGGGAATGTCGCCTGCCGCCTACATGCGGGTTCTCAGACTTAACGGGGTGAGGCGCGATTTGTTTTTTTGCACCAGAGACACCCAGGTTACCGACGTGGCGATGTCCTGGGGATTCCGCCATTTAAGTCAATTTGCCGGCGATTACAGCAGGATGTTCGACATGCTTCCATCCGAAACGCTGAGCAAGCGCCGGGGCTCCATGCGCGGGTGAACCTGTTGCAACCGTTCCGCCCGTGAGCGGGACAGAACCCCGCCGGTTCCGGCATATTGATCGATACACCACTTCACCTTCCCCGCAGTGCCGCCGATATTTTTGGACGGCATCCCGTTCGCCGCCCGGATTTTTCCGCAAATACACATACGATAAACCACATTCTTTCGACTGAAATAATTGTTTTCGTCACCTTTGCCAATTTTTGATAGCGCGGCTATCCATTTATTGAGAGCCTGTATGCAGCTTCTCCATTTCGGTTCTATTTGATAGTAATCGATGCAGTTGCGACCGGAGCCATTTTTCTCGTCGCGAAAATGGGGCCGCTATTTGATGGCGAGACGAAACTAAATATATAGAAGGCGTTGAGAACAGCGCCAAGAGGGGTGCGCCCAACTCTTAGGGCGCGGCCAGAAAATTATCCAATGATGGTGGGGGGTTGTGCAGATGAATACTAAGAGGATACAGTATTGCGGCGTCATGGCGTTGTTAGGCTGCGTGACCATGCAAGCCTATGCGATCGATTTCGTTGTCGGCGACGTGAATGTCTCGTGGGATAGCCAGATCATCGGCGGATTGGGTTTGCGCACCGAGTCGCCGTCCTGCTCGCTTGTCGGCGGCAGCAGCGGCGTGGCAGGTTGCAGCGGAAACGGCAATGCGGCGCAATGGGGCAACGGATCGCTGGGCGATCTGAATTACCACAAAGGTCAGCTCTATAGCGAATATCTGAAGGGCACCACTGAGTTGCTCCTGTCGAATCCGGACGGCTATAAGTTTATGCTTCGCGATACCTTTATTTATGACCAGGGCGCCGCGAATTCGATCACTCCGCTTTCCAGCAGCGCCGAGAAAACCGTTGCGCCTAATAACCGCCTGCTCGACCTCTGGATCAGCAAGAACTATGCAATCGACGGACAGTCCGGCCATTGGAGACTCGGTAACCAAGTGTTGAACTGGGGCGAGAGTTATTTTGCCGTGGGCGGCATCAATGCGACCAACTCATTGGACCTGCAAAAGCTGTTGACGCCTGGCGTACAAATCAAAGAAGCGGTTTTGCCCTCGCCGATGCTCGCCGTCTCACAAGGACTGGGGATGGGTTTCAGCGTCGAAGCCTATTATCAATTTGGCTGGAATCACCACCGCTTTCCGGCAGTGGGCACATTCTGGTCGACCTCGAATCAGTACGGTGCCGGGGGCATTCCAGCTTATACCAATTCGACCAATGCCAACGTGGGCACTTACCCGGGCGACCCCAGCGCTTTCGTGACGCCGTTCGGTCCCGACCGCGACCCGAAGGACCATGGTCAGTACGGGATCAATCTGCACTATAAGCCCAAGTCTGCGCCGCTCGATATGGGGTTCTATGTGTTGAACTATCACGACAAAATGCCCGTCATCGGCTACGACGCAGGCAGCGGTTCCTCGTACTTCGACTATCTGTCGAACCGGAAGCTGTATGGGATCAGCGTCAATGTGCCGTTGGGGGATTTTGCGGTAGGGATGGAAAGCTCGTACCGGCCGCACGATGCCGTATCGCTGACCGGATGCTTTGCCGGAAACGGCGGCCAGATCAATGCCAACACCAGCACCTACACCGGTTCATGCCAGCAATGGAAAGACATGAAAAAGATACAAACGGATATCGTCGGGCAGTTGAATATGCAACCTAGCGATTACCCGGCCCTGAAGAAAATCGGCGCCGACTTTGCCGTGTTTACCATTGAAGGAACGATGGTATCGTATCCTGGCGTTTCCAATAACGGGCTCGTGACCAGCACTCAGGGCGGGACCACGGTCGTGCAGGGCTATGACGCCGGGTACGGGGCGTGGCTCAACGGAAGCAACATCAGCAATCAGACTGTGGCATCGGTGGGCAGCGCCAATTCCGAAGGCATGACCGTGGACTTTAACTGGACCTACGACGGATCGCTGGTTCCCGGTTGGCAAATCAACCCCGGCGTAACCTTCTTTGACGCTTTGCACGGCAATACGCCGAACCCTCTGGGGCAATATTTGCAAGGGCAAAAGTCACTGAATTTCTATGCGTATTTCAACCAGAATCCGGCGGTGTGGCAGGCTGGGGCGAACTACACGCATTACTTCGGCGGTACGCCGGTGTCCCAACCCTACGGCGACCGCGACAACATCGGCCTGTTTGTGACCAGGAATTTCTAACTGGTGCGGGATTCGCGAAGCGCGCCGAAACATTAGTAGGCGCGCTTTAAAAACGTGTCCAATGGAGTCATCGACATCGTGGCAAAAATGAGTAAATTATCGTCAGTTGTGGGGTGGATTGAAGAGTTTCTTTTCAGCCGCCGGTATACGGTGATGGCAGCTTTCCTTGCCGTCACTGCGGTCATGGCCTACTTTGCGGTGCAATTGCGCATGGATGCCGGGTTTGAAAAACAGATCCCGGTCGGGCATGAGTACACGCAGACCTACGCGCAGTACAAGCAAGATTTGTTTGGCGCGAACCGGGTTACCGTCGTCGTCAAGGCGCGCAGCGGCACCATCTGGACCCAGGCGCAATTGCAGAAACTGTATCAGGTGACGCGCGCGGTGCAGTTTCTTCCCAACGTCGACCGCCTGGGTGTGCAATCGCTGTGGACGCCGAATTCCTACGTCAATGAAATCACCGAGGAAGGATTCCGGGCCGACCCGATCATCTCCGGCACCACGGACCCGAATGCGCTGACTGCGCCGCTGATCTCGTCGATTCGCCAATCGACCATACGCGGCGGTTATGTCGGCACCTTGGTTGCGCGCGATGAAAGCAGCGCAATGATCACAGCCGATCTGGACGAACGCGACGCCAAAGGGCAGAAGCTGGACTACGTCGAGTTTAACCACCTGCTGGAAGCCAAGATACGACAACCGTTTGAAGATGCGAATACGCAAATCGAGATCGTCGGCTTTGCCAAGCAAATAGGCGACATCGCGGACGGCGCGTCGAGCGTCTTGCGTTTTTGCGGCATCGCCCTGCTTCTGACCGCTTTGGCAGTCTACTGGTATTGCCGCTCGGTGCGCTTTACCATTTTGCCTATCGTCTGTTCGCTGACGTCATTGATCTGGCAGTTCGGCGCGCTGCGGCTGCTGGGATTCAGCCTCGATCCATTGGGGGTGTTGGTGCCATTCCTGATTTTTTCGATCGGCGTATCGCACGGCGTGCAGCAGATCAACTTCATTACCCGCGAACTGGCGTCGGGAAAGAGCTTTATGCACGCAGCGCGCGGGAGCTTCTCCGGCCTGCTGATTCCAGGCACCCTGGCGCTGAGCACGGCGTTTGTCTCTTTCCTGACCCTGTTGCTAATCCCCATTCCGATGGTGCGCGAACTGGCGACTACGGCGTCGCTGGGTGTCGCCTTCAAGATCGTCACCAATCTGATCATGTTGCCGCTGGCCGCCTCCATGTTCGGTTTCGGCAAGGCCACCCCCGCCGTTGCTGTGAGCAGGAAGGATGTTTCACGGGCCAGATGGCTGCATAAATTGTCACACATTGCGGAGCCGCGCAACGCGATCATCACGCTATTGCTCGCTGCCGGAATCTTCGGCTGTTCGGTATGGGAAAGCCGGGACCGCGTGATCGGAACCTTGCAGCCGGGCGTGCCGGAATTGCGCGAAAATTCGCGCTTCAATCTGGATGCGGTTGCGATTTCCGGCAGTTACGACGTCGGCCTCGACTGGCTTTCCGTAGTGTTCGAAACGCCTGCCGATGCGTGCACCGACGCCAGGGTCGGTCTGTATGAAGACGATTTCGCCACCGCCATGCAGGGCGTGCAAGGCGTCGTTTCGGTGGCGTCGTATCCGCAGATGCTGCGAAATTACAATGAGGGATACAACGAAGGGAACCCGAAGATGTTCGTGGTGCCGATCGATCCGGCCAACTATGGCGGCTTGAGCGCGGAAATCGGGCGGGTGCATGGCTACGTGAACAAAGGATGCACGATGACCGCCACCCACCTGTATCTGGCGGATCACAAGGCTACGACCATCAACCGGGTGATCGCCGCCGTCAAGGCGTTCCGCGATGCCAACCATAGCGACGGCATAAAAATCCGGCTTGCCGCCGGTAACGCGGGCGTGCTTGCGGCCATCAACGACGAAGTCCAGCATTCGGAACTGCCGATGATGCTGTATGTGTACGCCTCCATTATTTGCTTCGTGTTTCTGGCCTATCGCGACCTACGCGCGGTAGTCGCCTGCTGCGCGCCGCTCACTCTGGCGACCTTCATCGGCTACTGGTTCATGAAGGAATTGCACATCGGCCTGACGGTGGCGACCCTGCCGGTCATGGTGCTAGCGGTCGGCGTTGGTGTCGACTATGCGTTTTACATCTACAACCGGCTGCAATATTACATGGCCAACGATGTGCCGATCGTCAAGGCGATGGAGCAATCGATCGAAGATGTCGGCGTCGCAACGATCTTCACCGCGATTACCCTGGCGCTGGGCGTGGCGACCTGGAGTTTTTCGAGTCTGAAATTCCAGGCGGATATGGGCACCTTGCTGGCCTTCATGTTCATCGTCAATCTGGTCATGGCGATGACGGTATTGCCTGCGCTGGTCGTGGTGCTGGAGCGCGTGTTTCCGCGTCGCACCCCGGTGACGATATCGGCGGCACTGGCCCATTGATTGGAGAACTCACACATGCGTAACTTGATCCTGACAATAACCGGTCTGATACTTTTTTCCGGTGCGGCAGCGGCGGACGATGCGCCGAAGCAGATCGTTCCGGCAGCGGCAAAAGGCTGGAGCAATCCTGCGGGCCGCATGCTGCTCGATGTCACCCGCGCTGGCGAGCGCATCGTCGCGGTGGGCGAGCACGGCCTGGCGATTCTTTCGGACGATGGCGGCAAAACCTTCCGGCAGGCGAAGCATATGCCGGTCAATTCCACCTTGACCGCAGTCACATTTGCCGATGCGCAAAAAGGCTGGGCGGTCGGGCATTGGGGGGTGATCGTCGCCACCACCGACGGCGGCGAAAACTGGCAGGTTCAACGCTCCGATACGTCGGTGGACCAGCCGCTATTCTCCGTGGCGTTCAGGAATGCCACGGAGGGTTGGGCGGTCGGACTATGGTCGATTCTGCTGCAGACCAAAGACGGCGGAAAGACATGGACGCCGGAACATATTCAAGCTCCTCCGGGAGGCAAGAGAGCGGACAAGAATCTGAACAAGATCATTCTCGGCCCGAACGGGAACATTTTCATCGCAGGCGAGGCTGGGTCCGTCCTGCGCTCCAGAGACGGCGAGAACTGGACCTATCTCACTACCGGGTATTCGGGCTCGTTCTGGACCGGCATGGTGGCCAGCAACGGGGCGATATTCGTCGGCGGATTGCGTGGCAGCCTGTATCGCAGCATGGATGGCGGAACGACCTGGAAAATGCTCGACTCAGGGTCGAAAGCCTCGATTACCGGGTTGGTCGAAAACGGCGGAAAAATCACCGGAGTCGCCCTGGATGGCTACACATTCAGCGGGAATATCGACAGCGAGGTGTTCGCCTCGAAGCAAAAGGAAAATCGCGCCGCGCTGACGTCGGTTGTTATGAACAAGGCGGGGCAACTGGTCGTGGCTTCGAAAGAGGGCATCGTTGTTCAGCAGAATTAGCGTCTATAGAACGTTGTTAACTGGGAGGTAATTGATATGAATTGCACAAAGAAGTTCAGAGGAAAGGCGGCATTTCTCGCCGCGTATGCGGCATTCGGATATGCATGCGCCGCAGAGACTGCCATTCCACCCAACGAGGGCGCCAGCACTGCGGCTCCGGGTTATAGCTACGGCAAGCCGCGTGAACTTTTCTTCAAGCATAAGGATGAAAAGCCGGTGCTGGTCATCACGGCTGCCAATTACAAGGAACATGCGGCCAATTTGTCGCCGGGCGAAATCGAAATGTTCAAAACCAAGCCGGGTTACGAGATGCGCGTCTATCCGACCCACCGGGATTGCGTGGCGCCGGATTGGGTGACCGCCAACACCAAGGCCAACGCCACCGAAGGCAAGCTCGATCCGACCGGCAATTACCTGGTCAGCGCCAAGCTGCCGGGCACGCCGTTTCCGCAACCGAAAACCGGCGCAGAGGCGATGTGGAACTACCTGACCCATTACCGTGGCATCGGCTATGTCTACCCGAAGGTGGTCACTGCGGCCTCGCCTGCGCCGGGAAAGACCGCGTGGATCGAGCCAATCGAAGAACCGTGGACACAGTATTATCCCTGGGGCAAGAAGGGCGTCTCGACGCCGCAATCGGCCAACGATACCTTGTACTATATTTACTACGGCTACACGCAACCGACTGCGTTTGCCGGTCAGGGCGCGAACCAGCAGTATCATTTCTCCGACAAAGTGGTTGAAACGGTTTACTACTTTCCGGGCCAGCGCCGGGTGCGGCGTCTTCCCGCCTACAACTACGATACGCCGCAGATCGGTTTCGAGAACAATTACACGCAAGATGACATCTACATGTTTACCGGGGCAATCGACCGCTACAACTGGAAGATCGTTGGCCACAAGGATTACTACGTGCCCTACAACGTCTTCGGCATGTACCGGATCGACGAACCCTATCACAGCGTGATGAAAGACGACTTCATCAATCGCGCCAATATCAGATACGAACTGCATACCGTGTTGCAGGTCGAAGGCACCGTCAAGCCCGGGATGCGCAATATCTCCGAAAAGCGCGTGCTGTACCTGGACGAAGACAGCTGGAACGCGACCAGCGGCGAAGACTACGACGGACAGGGCAAACTCTGGAAAGTGCGGGAAGGTTTCATGCTGCCGGTGTGGGAATTGGGCAGCGCCTGCGACTCGCCTTCTTTCGTGAATTACAATTTGTCGAATGGCCGTTACGTCCATGATGGCGGGATTACCGGGCAAGGCAAGGATATCAAGTGGTCCGCCGAGGCAAATGGCGACGTGATTTTCACCGACGACTATTATTCGTCGAATGCGTTGCGCAATCGGAGCGAGCGTTAGTAGCGACTGTGTAAAAGCGGACCCTGTGGCCCTATAGGGCCACAGGACCACGCAGTAGATTTTTAGAGATACCCATAAGTAAAGTGCGGAGCGAGACTATGAACGTAGAACAGGCCGGGCACCATGCCGGGACAACGAATCACCATGAACTGAAGCAAACGCTGACGACATTGCAGCTTTGGGGAATCGCGGTCGGGTTGGTCATTTCCGGCGAATACTTTGGCTGGAGTTACGGCTGGGCCGCTGCCGGAACCCTCGGCTTTGTCGTCACCTCGCTGTTCGTTGCGGCAATGTACGCGACCTTCATTTTCAGCTTCACCGAACTGACGACTTCCATTCCGCATGCCGGTGGCCCCTTTGCCTATGCGCGCCGTGCCTTCGGTCCGCTGGGCGGCTATCTTGCGGGCGCTGCGACGCTGGTCGAATTCGTGTTCGCGCCGCCGGCGATTGCGCTGGCAATCGGCGCATATTTGAACGTGCAGTTTCCCGAGCTGAATCCCAAGCATGCCGCGTTAGGCGCTTATCTTGTGTTCATGGGCCTCAATATTGCGGGCGTGGCGATTGCCGCCACCTTCGAGCTGGTAGTCACGCTGCTGGCGATATTTGAGTTGCTGGTATTCATGGGCGTCGTCGCGCCGGGTTTCTCGGTGGTCAATTTCGTCAAAGGCGGTTGGTCCGGACAGGATCATTTCAGTTTGGCGTCGATTTCCGGCATTTTCGCCGCCATTCCTTTTGCGATCTGGTTCTTCCTTGCAATCGAAGGGGTAGCGATGGCGGCGGAAGAAGCCAAGGACCCCAAGCGTTCGATTCCTATCGCCTACGTGGCAGGCATCCTCACCTTGCTGGCGCTGGCGATTAGCGTCATGTTGTTTGCCGGGGCTGCGGGCGACTGGACGAAACTTGCCAACATCAACGATCCGCTGCCGCAGGCCATGAAGTACATCGTCGGTGAAAACAGCACGTGGTTGCACATGCTGGTGTGGATCGGTCTGTTCGGCTTGATCGCTTCGTTTCACGGCATCATCCTGGGTTACTCGCGGCAAATTTTTTCGCTGGCGCGGGCCGGTTACCTGCCGCATTTCTTTGCCAAGGTGCATCCCCG
>PKWO01000314.1 GCA_003132085.1 Oxalobacteraceae bacterium
GCCTTGGGCTTTCAGGTGATCCACGACCCGATGCACTTCCTCGTCCGACACAAAAGCGCCATGCACCCGCACCGGCAAACCGGTACCGGGCGGCATATACAACATATCACCCATCCCCAGCAACGCCTCCGCCCCCATTTGGTCCAGGATGGTACGGGAATCGATCTTGCTGCTGACCTGGAACGCAATCCGTGTCGGGATATTCGCCTTAATCAATCCGGTAATCACATCCACCGACGGCCTCTGCGTCGCCAGAATCAAGTGTATGCCGGCAGCGCGCGCCTTTTGTGCAATGCGGGCAATCAGCTCTTCCACTTTCTTGCCGACTACCATCATCAAGTCAGCCAACTCATCAATGATGATGACAATGGTCGGCAGCTTTTCCAGCGGTTCCGGCGCGTCCGGCGTCAGGCTGAACGGATTCGGTATTTTTTCTTCGCGCTTTTCCGCTTCAAGAATTTTTTGGTTATAGCCGGCCAAATTGCGCACGCCAAGCTTGCTCATCAATTTATAGCGCCGCTCCATTTCGCCGACGCTCCAGTTAAGCGCGTGTCCAGCGTGGCGCATGTCGGTGACGACCGGCGCCAACAAATGCGGAATGCCTTCATAAATCGACAATTCCAGCATCTTCGGATCGATCAGGATCAGGCGCACCTGATTCGGGTCGGACTTGTAAAGCAGCGACAGAATGGTCGCATTGATGCCGACCGATTTACCTGAACCGGTGGTACCGGCTACCAGCAGATGCGGCATCTTGGCGAGGTCGGCGACTACCGGGCGACCGGCAATATCCTTGCCGAGCGCGATGGTAAGGCTGGACGAACTGTCATTGTAGATTTTGGAGCTGAGAATTTCCGTCAGCCGCACGATTTGCCGTTTGGGATTCGGCAATTCCAGCCCCATATAATTTTTACCCGGGATGGTTTCAACCACACGTATCGAGGTCAGCGACAAGGAGCGCGCCAGATCGCGCGCCAGCCCGACGATCTGGCTTCCCTTGACGCCGGTGGCAGGTTCGATCTCATAGCGCGTAATAACCGGCCCCGGATGCGCGGCAACAACCTTGGCAACGACACCGAAGTCGGACAATTTTTTTTCAATCAGGCGGCTGGTGAATTCCAGTGTCTCGATACTGACGGTTTCCTGCGAAACCGGCGCATCGTCCAGCAAGGACAACGGCGGCAGGTTGGTATCCGGCAAATCGGTAAAGAGCGACACTTGACGTTCTTTTTCAAGACGGTCCGATTTAGGCACCGTTACCACCTGCGGCTCAATCCGGATCGGCGGCGCTTCATCAAGCTTGGCACGCTCGTGCACAACGGTTACCTCGCGCTTGACAGAGGCTACCTGCCCAAGCTTGCGGTCTTGACGGGCCGCATACACGCTCCTGATGCCGTCAATCGCGATTTCAATCGCGCCGCCTATCCGTTCGGCCGCCGTCATCCAGGAAACGTGGAAAAACAGACTGACGCCAACGCCAAACAACAATAGCAAAAACAAAGTCGCACCAGTGAATCCCAGTGCCGTTTGTGCAAACTGACCGATCTCACTGCCTAGCACGCCACCCGGCGCCAGCGGTAATTGCACCTTCAGCGTGTACATCCGCAAATACTCGATGCCGACGCTGCCGACCATCAGCAACACGAATCCGACCGCCCGTATCCATCCCTCGTGCCGATGGACCGGGTCGGGTTCCTGTTGTAACAGGAATTTCTGCGATAGGTACCGATAGCCGAGCCACGATGCGCGCATTAGCAACACACACCACCACCAAGCCGACAACCCGAATATGAATAACAGCAAATCGGCCAGCCACGCGCCAACGCGCCCGCCCCAGTTGGAGAGCCTGGGCACGACCGCCGCGTGCGACCATCCAGGGTCGACTTTGGAATAAGTCAATAATATTAAAATCAGATATATTGTCAGCGCACCAAGTGCAAACCAGCGTGCCTCGGAAAGCAGCCTAACCAACCGGTTGGGAAGCGGTTGCAGCGCGGCGACATTGGTCTTGCGGGTATAGGCTTCAGTCGTTTTCGTCATAAATCCATGCGTGCTAGCGCCAAAATTGGCAGTGATTACCGAGGATCGGCTCGTTTTAACGCGACCATCGCTGCTCAATTGGCATGTTCGTCTATAATCTTAACCAGTTTTAGCGCGTTCTACCGAATAAATCGGGATGCGATTGAAATTTCAATGCATATCCGCATATAAGCTCCCAGAGCCAACACCTTTTATTGCAGGCAACATTTATATGTCAACACCTAAACACGCCCATGTCCTGATTCTCGGTTCCGGCCCGGCCGGCTATAGCGCAGCAGTGTACGCGGCGCGCGCCAATTTGAAGCCGGTGTTGATCACCGGGGTTGAGCAAGGCGGGCAATTGATGACCACCACCGATGTCGAAAACTGGCCTGCCGACCCGATGGGCGTGCAAGGCCCGGAGTTGATGCAACGCTTTCTGCAACATGCGGAGCGCTTCAACACCGAAATCATTTTTGATTACATTCACACCGCCAAACTCAGCGAGAAACCGATAAGACTGATTGGTGACTCCGGCGAATATACCTGTGATTCGTTGATCATCGCCACCGGTGCGTCGGCCCAATACCTCGGCTTGCCATCCGAACAAGCATTGATGGGCAAAGGCGTATCGGCCTGCGCTACCTGTGACGGATTTTTCTACCGTAACCAGGAAGTTGCAGTGATTGGCGGTGGCAATACGGCCGTGGAAGAAGCGCTGTACCTGTCCAACATCGCCAGCAAGGTGTACCTGGTCCACCGTCGCGACAAGTTCAAGTCCGAGGCTGTTCTGATCGACAAATTGATGGAGAAAGTAGCCGCCGGCAAGATCGAGTTGAAGCTGCACAACGTGCTCGATGAGGTGCTGGGCGACGCCTCCGGCGTGACCGGGGTGCGCCTCAAAAACGTCAACGACGGCTCGACCCATGATCTGGAACTCAAAGGCTGCTTCATCGCCATTGGTCACCGGCCCAACACAGAGATTTTCGAGGGCCAGTTGGACATGAAAAACGGTTACATCATCACCAAGACGGGGCTGCAGGGCTTCGCCACCATGACCAGCGTGCCCGGCGTTTTTGCCGCCGGCGACGTACAGGACCATGTATACCGCCAGGCAATTACCAGCGCCGGCACGGGCTGTATGGCCGCACTCGATGCGCAGCGCTTCCTCGAACAAGGCGGCGCCCACTGAGCCGGCCACGGCGTTCAGCCATTGAACGATGAAATCCCGTTATAATTTAAGACTTTGCTGAATTCGTCTCAGGCGTTTTCTGTTTGGAACTTTAAAACAGCAAACCGGGTTACCGCCACACTTTTCTTGGCGAGGTGAGGCCAGGTTACCGCAGTGGCAAGCCCCAGTGCTTGCGTGTGAGTGCCGGCCGTTGAAATAGTATCGGAGTGTCCTCATGGCACGCGTATGTGAAGTCACGGGCAAAGGCCC
>PKWO01000261.1 GCA_003132085.1 Oxalobacteraceae bacterium
CGACGATGCCCGCATTGCTCACGGCGGCAATAGATCCGGCGCGTCGCCTAGCCGCTTGCCTGGATTAAGCCGCTCCAGCGCAATCAGGGCCGCCGCATGATCCGCTTGCGGCAATGACGCCAAGATACTCTGATAACGCTGGGCGACCAGTTCCGTCACCGGCAGCCGCAATCCGGCGGCTGCCGCCGCGCTAAGAATGTTGTCCATNNCTGCCCTCCCGGCAGAAAATTGCGTTCCAGCATGCGCTTGCCATGCACCTCCAAGATACGGCTTTCGGCAAACCCGCCACGGATCGCCGACCGTACCGCAGCCGGATCGGCGCCGCCGGCTTGCGCCAGCAACAGCGCTTCCGCCACGATATTCAACGTGCCGCCGACGATCAGTTGATTGCACAATTTAGCCAGTTGCCCGCACCCCGCCGGACCTACCAGCGTGGCGCGCCCCATGACGCTGAACAACGGTTCGGCGCGTTTGAAATCCGCCTCGCTACCGCCCGCCATAATTGCCAGCTCACCGATTTCCGCACCCATAACGCCGCCGGAAACCGGCGCGTCCAGGAAATGCATCCCATGCCGCGTCAACTTCGCATGCAACTGCTGCGCCTCCGCCTGCCGGGTAGAGCTCATGTCGATGAACAAGGTTCCCGCCCGCATTCCGGGTAAAGCCAGTTCCGCCACCTCGGCGACGATCGGCCCCGCTTCCAGCATGCTGATCACGAGGTCGGCTTTCGCGACGGCGGCGGCCGGCGTATCGGCAATATGCGCGCCCAACGCGCCAAGCGGCTCCGCCTTGGCGCGGCTGCGATTCCATGCGGTCAACGGATAACCGGCATTCAGCAAGCGGGCAGCCATCGGCCGACCCATCAAGCCGATTCCAAGAAAAGCCACTCTGGGTAGCGGGAGAGGAAGGTTCAACACAAACTCCTGGAAAAAGATATTTTCATAGCATAATGACGCATCATCCATGCAGATTGCAACTACCATGCCGCCCAATGAGCAAATTCGTGCCGCCTTTGAAATCCCTATGCAACTCGGTGAATGCCCGATCTGGCATGTCGGCGAGGCCACGCTGTACTGGATCGATATTCCGGGAAAGGCTGTTCATCGTCTGACTCCGCCGGACGGCGCGCACCGATCCTGGCCGATGCCGAGCGAGCCCGGTTGCATCGCATTTTGCGCCGGCGGCGGCTTGCTGGTCGCGTTGCGATCCGGCTTGGCGATTCTCGATACCGACAGTGGCGCACTGACGGCAGTGGCGGACGCCCCCTACGACACCGCCAAACTGCGTTTCAACGATGGCCGCTGCGATGCGGCGGGGCGCCTCTGGGTCGGCACGATATACGAGCCGCGCGATCTGCAGGGTGCGTCGCTATTCAGCGTTGAGCATGGCACGCTGCGTGACCATTGTCTACCGGCGACCGTTTCCAATGGCGTTGCCTTCAGCCCGGACAATCGCACGATTTATCGCACCGACACCACCTCGCACACGATTACCGCATTCGACTTTGACCTGGCTAGTGGTCAACTCGGCCCACGCCGGGTACTGCGCGAATTTTCGCGAGACAGGTTGAACAACTATGGCGGCCGGCCCGACGGCGCGGCGGTCGACAGCGAGGGTGCGTATTGGTGCGCAATGTTCGAAGGCGGCCGTGTGCTGCGCCTGTCGCCAACCGGTGAAATTCTGCGTGAAATTCCTCTGCCGGCGCGCTGCCCCACCATGCTGGCATTTGGCGGGCCGGAACTGCGCACCTTGTACATCACCACCGCGCGCCACAATCGTCCGGAAGCCGAATTGGCGCAATACCCGCTGTCCGGTTGTCTGTTGACGCTGGAAGTGGACGTGGCAGGGATAGCGGAAGCTGCCTACATTCGATAACGCAAGAAAAGGGGTGAGTCAGGAAGTAGCGACCGTGCATGCGGCCGAGCTTTTGTCGTTGATGGTGATGTGAAATGTAGGTTACGCGGTTTTTGTTAACTTGCGTGGACGCTACTTGAGTGCACGCCATGTGTGAGCTTGGCTCACCAGATTCCCTAAACTGAGATATCAATGTCAAATTCTTATAAATTTACTCTTAGAAATTTTCGGTGTTTTGATTGGGATAATCCGGCGACTTTAGTTTTCGGGGACGGATTTACTGCGTTGGTCGGCCCGAATAACTCCGGGAAATCTTCTGCTCTACGTTCGGTTTACGAGCTAAGAAATTATTTGGCGGGCCTGTTTGTTACCGTGCGAGGCCCAAATGGTTATCGGTTGAACAGCGCTTTTATTGGAATTTCTGATGCCACTGAGTTGGCTAATGATAATGCCCCTGGGAGTTTTCAGTTTTCTCTTGAAATTCCGGACGGGGCTCGGTCGGCTTTTGGTTCTGCTTCGCTGGCTGTTGGAGGTGTTTTTGAGATTGATATTGGCACCCTGTGCTGTAGAGCAGTTCAGGTGCGATGTATCGGTCCGGGCGGGGGTGAATGGATATTAAGTTCCGCGGACATTACTACTGGGGCTCTGTCGAATCAGGACGGCGTGATTACCTATTCCGCAAGATCTCAGGAAGTTGACTATTCTCAATTATTTGATTTTGGGCGAGATTTGGCGGCATCTAAGTATTTCCCGGCGTTTCGGAATGCTATTAATGAAGGGGCGGGAAGTTATTACGACCTTCCTGTTGGAACGGCGTTGGTTGAAACGTGGGACTCCTGGAAAGCGGGAAATATCAGGATGCAAAAAATATCAATTAGTCGAGTCGAAGCTGAAATTGCAAAGTTATTGGGATTTCGTTCTTTGCAAATTAATGCGGACAGGACGAATAAGACGCTAGACGTCATCATTAACGAGCGGCCCCATAAATTGTATGAAGTCGGGGCTGGCGTCGCGCAATTGATTATTGTTCTTGCTGCGGCGCTTATTTCGAAGCCGCCGTACATCCTAATCGATGAACCGGAACTTAGCCTTCACCCGTCTTTGCAGGTGAGCTTTCTCGCTACACTAGGTTCTTATTCGCAGAAAGGACTTGTCTATTCCACGCACTCGATTGGATTGGCACGTAGCACGGCCCAGCGGATATTTACGACCTGTAGGCTTAGCAATGGGTTTTCGGGAATGCAGCCTTTCGGTACGCAAAATGTTAATCTCGCTGAATGGCTTGGGGAGCTTAACTATTCAAATCGAGCGGAATTGGGTTGTGACGGAATTATTCTTGTTGAAGGAACGACAGATGTTCTGTTTTTTCAGGAGTTTTTACGAAAAATTAGTAAAGACGGGAAATACGTTGTGATGCCACTTGGAGGATCATCATTAATCAACGCAAGTATCGGTGTTCATATTGATGAGCTGACCAGAATTGTGGAGACCTCAAAGATTCGCGTTTTTATTGACAGCGAGAGAAAGTCGAAAGATGAAGCGCTCGCGTCCGATCGAATCGCCTTTGTTTCCGAGTGTGAAAAAAGAGGTGTAGAGGTTACCGTATCTGAGCGTCGGGCGACTGAAAATTACCTAGAGATTAACGGTATTAGGGCTGTTCTTGGAGATGGATTCCAAGAATTGGGTCATTACGAGAAACTTAAGGAGTCAGCGAAACCTTGGCATAAATCCGAGAATTGGAAAATCGCCAGAGAAACGTCGTTGACTGATATTAAGGATACTGATTTTGGTGAGTTCTTGCATTCCTTGTGACAGTTGTTCGATGTCGGATTTATTTAGCAAGGAAAGACGGGATGTGGCTAGATATGTGAGACTAGTGAGCGCGGAAACAAGAGATAAAATCCGGCGCTAGAACGCAAAAACCCCCGCCAGGATAACCTGACGGGGGATTGCGTATAACAAGCCTGACGATAACCTNNTGGTCATCAGGCATAACTTGTAAAGTTGGATGCTCGACGGTAGTCGCAGCAAACAACTCAATCTGGAAGAAGTAAAGTACAACATTTAGTTAGCGGGCGTGATGCACAACCGGCATACGCTCTACTTGTCAGAATCTACAACCTGCTAAGGTTATAGGGACAA
>PKWO01000446.1 GCA_003132085.1 Oxalobacteraceae bacterium
GTTCCTTGCCGACGCCGGTTTCGCCGGTCAGCAATACGGTGACGTTGGTCTCGGCCGCCTTGCCGACCAGTTGGTAGGCGCGCAGGAACGCCGGCGAGTTGCCGATCATGTTTTCGATCTGGCGCGGCTCCTCGATAGAGGAGCGCAGCACGTCGACCTGGGTCGCGAGTTCCAGCAGGCGCGAGACGATGGCGTCGGCTTCATAGTAAGCGACGTGTTCGGCGGCATCCGGCCATTCCGCCAGCGGCTTGCCGATAATCCGGCAATGGTCCGGCCCGCATGCCGAACATTCGATCTCCTTGTACAGCACGAAGCGGTTCATGAATGCCGAGGTATAACCGGAGGCGTAGCCGAGCANNTCCAGATGAATTCGCCGTAGAAAGCGCCGGCGGCAACATCCATCTCGATCTTTACCGGCGTCACTTGCACACTGCCTTCCAGCATGTGCAACTGCGGACCCACGACGAAGGCATCGATCGGGTCCTGGCCGGCGCGGATTTTGCGCGCCAGTTCGGCGTCGCGCGTGCCGCAGACGTACCCCATCCGGGTCAGGATGCGCCGCGCCTGTTCGGGTCCGGCCAGATTGAACAGTTCCTTGCGCAACGCCGAGAGGGCAGCCACATGCATCAGCACCATGCGGTGCTCGCCCAGCCAGATGGTGCCATCCTCCGCAGAGAAATGCAGCAGGCGACGCAAATCGAGGTTCTTCGGATACTTGATCATCGGTTCTCCTGCCGGTCTGGATTTCTGATGCCGTGGCGACATGCGGTATCACATGATACAAATCTCGAGATTTTATCGCAAGTACAAAATTTTTCGATGAAGGTCGGAGGCTCAGGCAACTGTGCATTGCACCAAATATAGTTCAAGCTGGCAGAATATATATGTTACCTTGTCAAGCTCGCGTCTTATCGGACACCTTTTCGTACCTCGCTGCTTCCATTTGAGGCGGTGACTCTGATTAGCTCTATATGCTCGATCCGAACCATACTTCCGTTCTTCCATTGCCAGACGTGCCGCGGCAGCGCACGGTGCTGTATGCCGAGGACAATCCGGCAAATATGGCCTTGGTCGAGCAATTGATTGCGCGGCGCAGCGATTTGAAATTGTTGACGGCCGTTAATGGCCAAATTGGCATGCAGATGGCGCGAGACTATCTTCCGGACGTGATCGTCTTGGATATTAATTTGCCCGACATCAACGGTTTTGATGCATTGAAGATATTGCGCGCAGATCCTGCAACCGCCCACATCCCGGTGATGGCGCTGTCGTCGGACGCCTACCGGCGCCAGATCGAGAAGGGTATCGAAGCTGGGTTTTTCTGGTATATGACGAAGCCATTCAAGGTCGACGAGTTCATGCGCGCGCTCGATGCGACATTGCATTACGCGGCGATGGCTAGGCCAGTTGCGTAGATACTTCGAATGGCACGCCGTCCTTGCATACAGGACGGCGCACGACTACCCGCATCACCACTGGCTCTTGTGATGAATCAAGTGGGATTCGACGAAGCTCGACATGAAGTAGCAGCCGTGGTCATACCCGGCGTGCCGGCGCAACAACATCGGCCCCGATGCCGGCGCATGCTTGCTCACCAATTCAATATGTGCGCTTAATGAATTTCAGCGCTGCGGGAACAATCATAAGCGGTGTGCAAAAGTTCGCGCTACGAGCCTCGCAACTGCCAATTTTGGGGACGAATCCATGAAAATATTGAAACAACAATGGCCAAGAGCCGTTGATATCGTCGTTTATCCAGGTTTCAAGGCACTGGAAGCAATCGGCCCGATATCGGTCTTTGAATATGCAAATATTCACCTTCAGCGTCACGGGCAGGCTATTGGATATGACGTCCGGGTTGCATCGGTCGCGGTCGGCCCGGTGCAGTCGGATACGTTAATGTCGCTGCATGCATCGAAAGCAATCAATACGTTGGCGCTGCCGCACGATGCGATCATTGTCGGAACCCGCAATATCGAATCGGCGCTGAGCGCCGCACGGCCGATTGTGGATTGGGCCGCCGCCGTATCGGAGAAGATCGAAAGACTTGCCGCGCTATGCTCGGGCACGTTCTTTTTGGCTGCTGCCGGCCTGCTGAAAGGAAAGCGCGCAACCACGCATTGGAGCGTGGCGGCTCTTCTGCAAGAACAGTTCCCTTCCGTCATGGTAGACGCCGATGCGATCTTCATTCGCTCAGGGAATATCTGGACCTCGGCCGGCGTCACGGCCGGCATCGATTTGGCGCTGGCGTTTGTTGAAGAGGATTTCGGACGCGAATTGGCGCTGGAAGTTGCCAGCGACATGATCGTGTATTTGAAGCGCCCCGGAGGGCAGTCGCAGTTCAGCACGCATCTCAAAAGTCAGCGCACCATTCAGCCGAACATCCGGGAAATTCAAAACTGGATTTTGGCGCATCTCCACGAACGATTATCAGTGGCAAGCCTGGCGGATAAGGCAAGGATGAGTCTTCGCAATTTCACGCGAATTTTCCATCAAGAGGTAGGCATGAGCACCTTGGAATTTATCGAGATGGCACGCTTTGAGCATGCCAGGCAACTACTTGCCGACCTCAACCTGCCGATCAAAACCGTCGCGACACGCAGCGGGTTCGCCACCGACGATCAGATGCGGCGGGCCTTCCAGAAGAGCTTGGGCATTACCCCGAAAATATACCGGGAGCGCTTTGCGACAACCGGTGTCCATGACGCGCTGCTTGCCGGCGCTTAAATGAAAACACTTGATGGGATGTGGAATCGCTCGGCAAGCGCCTTGATTTGACGAACATCCAGCGCGCGTTTGCCGCGCAGGATTTCAGACACAACGCCCTGCGTTCCAATTTCCGGCAGATCGGATTGTGTGAGGCCGTGTTGCTCCATCAGAAAGCGAATCATGGCTACAGCCGACACCTCCTTTGCAGGGTAGTGCACATCATCGTAATCGCCGATTAGCGCTCCGAGCGTGTTGACCAGATCTGCCAATGGGGATTTTTCATCGGCGGCGCCAGCATCAAGCAGTTGGTTGAGCGTTGAAACCGCCTTGTCGTAATCCCGCTATTATGTTCATATCAACCCGGTCAAGCATGGCTTGGTTGGGCGCGCATCCGATTGGCCTTATTCCACTTTTCATCGTCTTGTCGAACATGCTGTTTATCCGTATGATTGGGCCGGTGACGGAGCAGTCGCATTGGGTTATGCGGACTGAACATGCGGCGCAATACGCTTCGCTATTGACGCCCTACCGGGTACGGCTTACGGCCTTGCGAGAAAACGAGCTTGCCTTGATGCACAGGTGCCTTCGGCGGAAATCCGCAAAAAGCACCAAGTTTGCGCCTCGACGTTGAAATCGAGACCAAACAAAAACATCAATTTATGCAAAAAAATCATTAACTTATGAACTCCCGACGTAACAACGTTGGGACACTACTGATACAAGGACACGAATGAGTACGCCAAAGCTACTTAAATCATTGTTTCAATACAAAGCCTGGGCAAACGAAAATTTGTTTTTTACATTAAAGACATTAGATGAGACAACTCATCAAGCCGAGCGGCATGCGGCCATTCGCATCCTCAATCACATATACGTTGTGGACCGCATATTTGCAGCCAATCTACAAGGAATATCCCACGAACACACCGCGACAAATACTCCAGAAACGCCAACTATTGATAGCCTTCACGCCTCAGTCCGTGAAACGGATCGTTGGTATCTTGAGTATGTTGCGGCGTTGAGTCCACAAGAGTTAAGCGAAGACATTGATTTTTCTTTTGTTGATGGCGATCCTGGACGAATGTCCCGAGAAGAAATTCTTGCACATATTGTTACCCATGGCGGACACCATCGTGGTGCCGTAGGCCGTATTTTGGCTCAATTATCAATCTCGTCTCCTCGCGATATTTACTCCGGGTTTCTCCATGCGTCGGAACCAGCTCGGCGTAACCGAACCTAATATCATCAAGGCCGTAACCCGTATTGAACGACGTAGCGTACATGGTAGGGCGCCAATCGCGAAGCGTATTGACGCCCTACCGGGTACGGCTTATGGCCTTAACAACCGGTTGCGGATGTTCGATCATCGGATACCGGCGCTTGCGTCGGCGTCTCCCAATCGAACATCCGAACATCCGAACTAACCGCAACTACCAATGGCTCCGCAGGCGGTGCAGAAATCGCAGCCGTCCTTTTTAATCACGGCGCTATTGCCGCACTCGCGGCATAGCTTGCCGGCCAGCGTTGCGCTGGCGACCGCCGGGTGCCGCGGTTCCTCCATCACGACGCCCATCGCGGTGATCGGGAAGCCTTCCTTGGTCAGGATGCCCAGCATTGCATAGCGATGGATCACCAGTTGCGCNNGGCTGAGCAACTTGCACAAGCCATCCAGCGCTCGTGGATGGCCGCCGGTCAGCCACATGCTGTACGGCCTTCTGCTGCCGTCCGGCATTTGCAGCTCTTTCAGCATCAGCACGAAATCGTCTTCGGTGGACGGATTGCGGACGTCGGCCACCCACGCCAGCGTGCCGTCGGTGCCGGTTTTCGGTTCATGCGACGCGAACAGCGCATTGAGCACCGGCGTCGGCTCGTTCGGAGTGGTGTCCAACGCGCCCAACTGCTGATAGCGCCACAGGATCAATTTCGCCAGCGCTGCGGTCGCGCTCGGCACCGGCACGCGTTCGCCGTTGGGCGGCATCGGCATGTCGAACGCGTCGCCATAGGCGTGCGCCAGCATCGACAGTTTCTTGCGCAACCAGCCGCGGTCGTTGGCGCGCATGTCGGCCGAGAGCGTCTTGGCAATCGCGTCCAGGCCGCGCGGCGGCTGGCCGCCCACCACCCATACTTCGAACGGCACGCCGTCCTTGTCCGACACCACCACCGCGAAGTCGCCTTGCGGACTGGTGACGGTGTCGCTGACCCAGCCGGAGGCGCCGGCCGGCAGGCCGGGCCGCGACGGCCAGCGCAGCGAAGCCAGCGGCGGCGACATCGTGACTTCGGTCAACACCAGGCGCTTATCCTGTTCCGGCAGCGTCATGGTTTTCGGGTTGCCGGCCGCTTCCGGCGCGGCGGACGGCACCGACAATACCGCGCCCAGCACGCTGTTGGGGCGGTAGGTGGTGATTCCCTTGAGGCCCATGCGCCACGCTTCCATATACAGATTCTTGAAATCGGCGTACGGGTAATCTTCCGGCACGTTCAC
>PKWO01000132.1 GCA_003132085.1 Oxalobacteraceae bacterium
ACGACCAGCTAACCACTGTCGGCATCGGCTCCGAAAGCAGCGAAGCCGAATGGCGCGCAATTTTGCGCCAGGCGATTGCACTGGGCCTGGTCGCAGTCGATTACGATTCGTATAACGCACTGAAATTGACGGACGAAGCGCGCCCGGTGCTGCGCGGCGGCCAGAAAATCCAGATGCGGCAATACCAAAAGCCGGTCAAGCAAAAACGCGGCGGCGCCAAACCGAAGGGTTATGTCGAATCCGATTTGTCGGCCGCCGAGCAGGTATTGTTCGACAAGCTACGCTGGTGGCGGGTGGAAACCGCACGCAAACACAACGTGCCTGCATATGTAATTTTTCACGACACCACGATGCGTGAAATTGCCAAAGCCAGGCCGGGTTCGTTGGACGACCTGCGTGGCGTCACAGGCGTGGGCGAGAAAAAATTGGAGTCCTACGGCGAAGAGATCGTGGCCTTGATCGAGTCGATGAACTAAACGCCGCCGAAACCAACGGTTAAACGCGTTTGAACACCAAGTCCCACACGCCATGCCCGAGCCGCAGCCCGCGGTTTTCAAACTTGGTAATCGGCCGATAATCCGGGCGAGGGGCATAAGCCTCCGCGGTATTGCGCAACGCAGGTTCGGCCCCCAACACTGCCAGCATCTGCTCCGCATATTCCTGCCAATCGGTCGCGCAATGCAGATACCCGCCCGGCGCCAGCCGCGACGCCAGCAAGCTCACCAGCGGCGCCTGAATCAACCGCCGCTTGTTATGCCGCGCCTTATGCCAGGGGTCGGGAAAGAAAATGTGCACGCCTGCCAACGACCCCGGCGCAATCATGTGCGTCAACACTTCGACCGCATCATGCTGGATCAAACGCATGTTTTCCAAGCCCTGTTCGCCAATCAGCTTCAACAGGCTGCCGACGCCCGGCGTATGCACTTCCACGCCGAGAAAGTTCTTGTCCGGCATGACGGAAGCGATCTTGGCGCTAGAGTCTCCCATGCCGAAGCCGATTTCCAATATCACAGGCGCATGGCGTCCAAACGTTTGATCGAAGTCCAACGCGGTTTTGGAATACGGAACGCAAAATTGCGGCCCCAGCGTCTCGATGGCGCGTGCCTGCGCGGTGGACAGCCGCCCGGCACGCGTCACAAAACTGCGTATGCGGTGCTCGGTCGGGTCGTAAAACAAAGTCTTGGCTGGTACGCCGGTGGGGTTTTGGTCTGACATGGGGGAATTATATAGATACGTGCTATTGCATGCTGCCAATAAAAAAGGCACCGGATCAGCGGGTGCCTGATGTCAACCTGGAGCGGGTGAAGGGGATCGAACCCTCGTCTAGAGCTTGGGAAGCTTTCGTTCTACCATTGAACTACACCCGCGAACCCCGCATTTTACGCGGGATTGCAGGAGATTGGCAAATTCTGACGGCGGTAGGTGTGATCGAAAGTGTGATGACCGCTTCTTCCGAGGTGTGATGGCTTTTTATACATGCAAGCTAAGGTGTTTCCTGTTTATTCCGTTTTGCCAAGGAAACACCAATTCGCTGCAAGGTATCTGGACGCAAAGCTTTATCTTCTAGCAGCTTGGCGTACTCGGGGCTTATGCCTTTCCTGGCTTCAAAGCGTCCCTCTGAAGTAATAATGAATAGTCCAGCGTCGAAAAGTGCATGGAGATCCTTTCTCAGGGTAATTCCATTTCCCACAGTGTCATTTCCGTTGAACTTTACTTCATGAATGTGTGCGGCATCTAGCGCTTCCGGTTGAGACTCTTCCGTAACAACGCACTTGTTGCGATCCGCGTCAAGGATCATCGGTCGAAATTTCGGATTTCGTAATGTTTGCATTGCAAGCCGGACAGTTCGCTCCGCGTCAGCGTTTAGCAATTCGCAAAGCGGGGAGGAATCACTTTCTTCCTCTCCAGGTGCAATTTGCCATTTGCATTGCCATTTATTATTTTCAAGCCTGTACTCCGCCGTACCTAATACGCCGTCGCCTGTTGTCCCGTCTCTGTACATCCCTCGCTTCTCATATTTAAGCGTAAATGCTCCGATTTGGCCGTTTTGATCAAGATGCCCCAAAAGGAGCAATGGACGGTAGTCGCAAATTTGTCCATCGGATCCAACGTTATAACTGAAAAATTCAAAACCTGGCTTGCCATCATTTTCTTTAATTCTTGCGACCAGATCATCCAAGTTGATATATTCTGGACCCCCTGTCCAATTTACGTATAACCAGTTTTCGTCCATTGTTTATCCTTGAGTTAACGAAGATGTGTTCGGCAAACCGTGCGTCACAATTCGCAAGAACTTGACCACGGCTTGAAACGATTAAAACCCGCCGTGAATCGATTTACGGAAAATCCCACACATTCGCGTCGCATCCGTAATATATCGTGATATCGGCGTTTCTACTTCGTTTATGGCCTCTGCAGATGGTTATGAGACAGTGGCAGGTGTGATGGTGCGACGCAGCACTAATACTGATGTCGTTCGGAGTAGAATTGGGCGTGTAGGGTTCCGTCACATCGTGATTCGTCACGCTTTGGATGGTGGGCCGCCCCACCAAGACCGCGACGTGGGCCTCTACCAATCTGTATTGGGTATCCTGAAATGGCAAAGAAGTTTCCCGAGCATCCAAAGCACCCCGAGCGGAACTGCTGGGGATGCGACAAGTACTGTCCGGCTGATTCGATGAGCTGTGGAAACGGCTCGGACCGTACGCAGCACCCGGTTGAGCTGTTCGGAGACGACTGGCGCGATTGGGGCAGCGACTTTGTGGCGGAACCGGCAGAGACTGCCGACCCCGGACGCTGACTCGAAACGGCGAGCCTTCAAGACGCCGTCCAGCTAGCGGCATACGTGCCGTGGTGCAAATATGTCTTGACACGGAAAATTCATCGGTTAATATCCAATTGATGCGGGGCATCATCTTCATGCTTGCCCGCATCAAATATCTGTTGAACCTAAAGCAGTAAGCCATGTTTCTGACCTCAGAACAATTTTCGGTTTGCAGCACCAAAGGCGAAGACCATTGCGGGTTGGGTTTGCGCATTGCGCACGGCATTGTTAATCATATGCAGCCCGCGATCCATTGCCGCAATGGCACAAATGGGACGTCATTCGAGATATTGCTTCTCATTCCGCGCATTGCCGGTCAAACGCCGGCTGCGCGCCACAAAGTTCGGGCACCTGCCTGACGATGATGAAAGTCTTGGCGCCCGAGGTTGCGGTCGCTATCGACGCACCATCGGGCCGTATTGACGCGCCCGGCATGGTACAAGGGCGGCCGGCCCGTCTGCTGCTGGTCGACGACGAACCGCGAATTCTGAGCAGCCTGTGCGAGTTGCTGCAAGGCTTGAATTATCATTTGACGACTGCTGCCTGCGGCAAGGACGCGATCGAACAACTGTCCAAACGCACATTCGATCTGATCCTGCTGGATTTGCGCATGCCCGATATCGATGGTCAGAAAATCATGGATTTCATTATCGACCACAGGATCGATGCCACGGTCATCGTCCAGAGCGGCGATACTGGCATCAATTCGGCGGCTGAATCCTTAAAACGGGGGGCTTACGCGTATTTGCGCAAACCCTATCGGATGGAGGAATTGCTCAGCACGATTGCCAACGCGCTGCAAGAGCGCCGGCCGGCGGCAGCGAACCGCGAAATATTCGGGGGGTTCGAATGTTCGGAAAGGTTCTACCGCTATCTGGTCGACAGTTCGCCGGACCTGATTTACACGCTTAATCCGGCAGGCCGATTTACGTTTGTCAACGGCAGGGCGCAGCAATTGCTCGGTTACCAACCTGAAGAGTTGCTCGGGCAGCACTATTCCGCCCTGATTCATGAGGAGGATGTGGAACGCGGGTATTTTGTATTCAACGAGCGCCGGGTCGGCGAACGCGCCTCGCGTAATGTCGAACTGCGTCTGAAATACCACGGAGCGGATATTCAAGAGCGCGTCTTCGACCATACGCTGATGAATATTGCCTTTAGCTCGATAGGCATGTATTCGCCCAGTTCGGATCTGCAGACGCGGGAATATTTTGGCACCTCCGGCATTGCGCGTGACTTTACCGAGCGCAAGCGTGCCGAAGAACAGATTTCCTACCATGCGTATCACGACATTTTGACTGACTTGCCGAACCGCATGCTGTTCCGGGATCGGCTCAATCTGGCACTAATTCAAGCCGCGCGCAATAAAACGGAGCTGGCGGTGATGTTCATCGACCTGGATCTATTTAAACAGGTCAACGACTCGTTCGGCCACGTCACGGGCGACGAATTGCTGCAAAAAGTGGCGAGCCGCCTGAAAGAAAAGCTGCGGCGCGGCGACACGCTGGCAAGGGTCGGCGGCGACGAATTCACGTTGCTATTGCCGGATTTGCGCGGCCGGGATGATGCTGCCTTGATTGCCGAAAAATTTGTCGAATGCTTGCAGCAGCCATTTCTGTTGAGCGAACATGCAGTCCACATCTCGGCCAGCATCGGTATCGCCGTCTATCCCGATGACGGCGATACCCTCGACGACCTGATACGGCACGCCGATATTGCGATGTACCAAGTAAAGGTCAACAGCAAAAACGGTTATGGTTTCTATAACAGCCCAATGTTGGGGCCACTGTGAGGCACTGCGCTTAAAGAAATAGGTGTGCAGGTTCCTTCAGCGCAACGCATACGATCCGCTATCCAGTCGACCAAGACCCGCGCACGACCGGCCCGCTATCCCGCCATCCCGCCATCCCAGCTTAGTCCGTTTGGAAATGATGCGGAAGATTTCCGGCCTAAGGGCCGATATACAGGTGATTCGCCGCGTTGCTTTGGCGTTGCGTCGGTTTTATTGCGCCTACAATGGCAGTGATACAGCACCATGTCAAATGGCGGGCGGGGCTTGAACGCGAAGCATCGGCAAGTCAATTAAAGAAAGCGAAGTTTATGCAATCCAAGGTCTTTCACAGAGTAACTACCGCATTGCCGACGGCGTGCCTGCTGATACTCGCAGCATGCGGCGGCGGCGGGTCGTCCTCAACCTCCACGTCAACGTCGACGACGCCAACGACACCAAGCGCCACTCCTGCAGTCGTGACCGGTGTGGCGGCAATCGGTGCGCCGCTGGTCGATGCCAGCATCAAGGTGGTCGATGCCACCGGCACTGCGGTCAGTCTGCTGGATGCCAGCGGTAATACCATCGCAAACGGGGTGACCAATGTGGCGGACGGCTCATATAAATTGATTCTGGGTACCAGCTCGCCCAACATGCCATTATTCATCGAGGCGGTCGGTACCGATGCGACCGGTCTGCCGGTAGTGCTGCATTCGCTGGTGCAGGCGAATACTGCGCCGTTGGTTGCCAACATTACGCCGCTGACCGACGCGGTGGTGGCTGAAATCTTGGGGGCCGACCCGAAAACGATTTTCCAAAATGCTTCCAGTAACGCCAGTTCAATTGCATTGCTGGGCAATGCCACGATGGTGGCGGGCGCTTCCACGCAAATAAAGACGATTGTCGGCAGCAACCTGACGGATGCGAAGGTTTCGTCGCCGAGTGCGCTCAACTTGTTTCAGGACGCCACGTTCACGACCAACAAAACACTGGTGGACGCCGCGCTGGAAGGCT
>PKWO01000083.1 GCA_003132085.1 Oxalobacteraceae bacterium
GCCGCCGGAGCGACGATACTTGTAAACTCAATCCCTTCTTCCTTGCGCAGCGTGTCGAACACGGCGGCGCCAAAGAAACGAGATCCAACCAGAGCGCATTTCATCCAGACATTCCTTCATTCATTGATAAATAGTGCAGCGGAGCGGGTGCAGCGGAGCGGCGCCGGGGCGTTGCGACGCCGGACCGCCGTCCGCCCCTATTCTTTGGCCTTTTCCGCAATTTCGCATCAGAGCGCGCTTAACGATACCAGAAAAGATACCAGAAAAACCTTAGCAATACTGCATGTAGGCTACCTGGCGTTTCCACAAGCCTGACGAAGATCAGGTCCGCCCCGGGATGGTGACGCCTTTTGCGACCGCCGGACGGGCAACGAAGGCATCGAGCGCCCGCGTGCCGTGGCGGAAGTCCGCCATCCCCACCAGAGGTCAGCGGCGGGCTTGCGTCGCCGGCGCCTCGGCCGCAACGCCTTGCATCGGAATGTTGAACAGCATTCCGCCCCCGCCATTTGCCATCACGGTCGGCACCACGCCATTCCATTTGCTAATCGCATCTTTCTGCAACTTCAGGCGCTCCCAATCAAGCAATTTTGGGTCGATCGATGCAACCAGCGCGCGGTTCGCCGCAGCTTCGCCTTCGGCAATCGCAACGCGCTTCTTCGCTTCAGCCTGCGCCGACCTCACTTCGTTTTCAGTCCTGATTGAATCCTGAATGGCTTTCGTCTTGGCGCTCACCGCTTCCAGCAGCGACTGCGGCGGACGCAAAGAACCGATCAGGCCGAATTGCTGAATGCCGACGCCGTACACGCCGACCTTGGCATCGAGTTGTTTCGTGATACGATCGAGAAATTCTTCCTTCTTCGGCCCGTTCACATCGTCGAACGTGTATTCGGACCCCACCGCCACGACGACGTTGCGCGCGGTGTCGCGCAAAAAGCCGTGCGTAAACGTCTGAATTTGATCGGCGCGAAATTTGATATAGAAATCCGGCACGCGTTGCGCCGCCAACGCATAGCTGACTGCGACATCAAGATTGACTGGAACCGAATCCTTGGTATTGAACGTCAATTCTTCGTTGATCGGGTTTCCCTCGTTGAGATCGTGCGTCCACACGACGCGCTGAATAAAGGTGGGGTAGACAATCAGTTGCGTTTGAACCGGATTGTAAAAGACAAAGCCGGTTACCGTGTCTTCATGGGTAATGCCCTTGTCCACCAAGCGGTTGACTTTAATGCCGGTATAACCGGGCGGAATAATCTTCCAGTTGAACAAAAAGGACGAGGTCAGAATTATTCCGCCGACGACTGCCAGAACGCCAAAAATAACGTATTTCAAAATAGATTTCATTGTCTTTTCCCTTGGTTGACCTGCTGTTCGTTATTGACCGGATCTTATATCGGAAAGACGGCAAAAAAGCCTGCGGCAATCCGCGCAATTGATGCGATAACGAGACTCTACCGGGATTTTGCACGTTGTAAAACGGTAATCATCAGGCCTTTTTACCACGCGCCGCAGGCGCTACCGAAGCGCCTGGTAGTGGACTTGTCATAACGCATAGCGCTGCACCTCGCTATACCCGCTCGCCGGCACTTGCCGCGGCTCGATCGACGCGTAACAATCCGTTGATCGGCGTCAGGCCTTGAGCCGATATCCGGTCTTGAATACCCGCCACACGGCCGACACGCACATGACGAGGAAGACGAAAGTCATGCCTGTGCTGATGGCTACATTAACATCGGAAGTGCCATAGAAACTCCATCGAAAACCACTGATAAGGTAGACCACGGGATTGAACAAGGCAATCTTCTGCCAAAGAGGCGGCAGCATGTTGATCGAGTAAAAACTGCCCCCGAGGAAAGACAAAGGCGTAATGATGAGCATCGGCACTACCTGCAACTTCTCGAATCCATCGGCCCAAATGCCGAGGAGGAAGCCGAACAGGCTAAACGTCACCGCCGTAAGTAACAGGAAAGCGATCATCCAGAACGGATGCGCGACCTCGAACGGCACGAAAAGCCGTGCCGTGGCCAGGGTCAGCAGTCCGAGGACGACCGACTTGGTCGCCGCCGCTCCGACATAACCGATGACTATCTCGATGGCGGAAATGGGGGCGGAGAGTATCTCGTAAATGGTGCCGGAGAACTTCGGCATATAGATACCAAAGGACGCATTGGCGACACTTTGCGTCATCAGGCTCATCATGATCAAGCCGGGAACAATGAAGGCTGCGTAATGTATCCCGTCGACCGCGACCATGCGGCCGCCGATTGCAGCGCCAAACACCACAAAGTACAGCGACGTCGAGATAACCGGCGAGGCAACGCTTTGCATCAGGGTTCGCCTGGTGCGCGACATCTCGAATAGATATATAGCGCGAATGCCATGAATGTTCATCGTTGCGACCCAATCAGATTGACGAAAATTTCTTCCAGCGAACTTTGGCTGGATTGGAGATCCTTGAAGTCGATCCCGTGCTCGCTGAGTTGCCGCAACAAATCGGCAATGCCGGTTTGCTCGCTGCTGGCATCGAACGTATATACCAGCTCGTTGCCATCTGCCGAGAGCGCAAGATTTCGCCCGGCCAGCGCGGCGGGAATGTGGGATAACGGACGCTGCAAGTGCAGCGTCAATTGCTTCTTGCCGAGTTTTTCCATCAGCACGGTTTTGTCCTCCACCACGATGATTTCACCTTTTCTGATCACGCCGATGCGGTCCGCCATCTCTTCGGCTTCCTCGATATAATGAGTCGTAAGGATGATCGTCACGCCGCTATCCCGCAAACCGCGAACCATCTTCCACATATCGCGGCGCAGCTCGACGTCGACGCCGGCGGTCGGCTCGTCGAGGAACAGGATTTGCGGCTCGTGCGACAAGGCTTTGGCGATCATCACGCGGCGCTTCATGCCGCCCGACAAGGTCCTGATCGTGGAGTCCCTTTTATCCCACAACGAAAGGTCGCGCAATACCTTCTCGACATGGCTAGCGTTCCGTGGCTTGCCGAAAAGTCCACGACTGAAACTTACCGTGCTCCATACGCTTTCGAAGGCGTCGGTCGCAAGTTCCTGGGGCACCAGCCCGATCTTGGAGCGCGCCGCGCGATAGTCCAAAACGACATCATGACCATCGGCCAGGATCGTGCCCTGACTCGGATTGACGATTCCGCACACGACGTTGATCAACGTCGTCTTGCCGGCTCCATTTGGACCCAGCAGTGCAAAGATCTCTCCCCGATGGATATCCAGATCGACGCTTTTGAGCGCCTGGAAACCCGAATCGTATGTCTTCGAAAGGTTTTTGATTGAAATAACCGCTTGCATGCAACTGCCTTTTTATAAGTGTTGGATGTCGTTTAGCCTAGCAGCAAATATACTTGATGCATGCCACCAGATAAAAATTTCCAAAGAGTGATCAAATCAGCGAGTCAGCGAGTCAGCGAATCAGCCGAAGGGCCGCACGCCAATCAGCCATTCATGGCCAAAACGGGCAAACAGCACAAAAGCAAGTACGCCGACGCCGATTACCAGCAAGTCCCGCCCCCATCCGATTACCGGATAGCTGACACCTGCTGCACGGTCACGGGCACGCAATATGGCGAAATCTGCAATTGCCCAGATCAGAAACGCGCCGAACAGCACGACATCGGCAAGCGTCCCATTCGCCAGCAAGTGCGCCACTGCCCACGTCTTGGTCGCCGCCACCATTGGGTGGCCGATTTTGGCCTTGAGGCGGTTCCCGGGTACGTAGGCCGCAACAAGAAGAACGAATGCCGGCAGCATCAGCGCAGCCGCAAGATGCCGGGTCCACACTGGCGGCATCCATAAAACCATTGGAGCGGATCGCGCAAGACCGAACCCCACAACAATCAATACGAAACCTGTTGCCGACGCCAGAGAATAAAGGCCTTTCCAAGGCATTAGGCCGACGCGTTGAATCTGTCTGGCGCGCCAACCGTCAGCGAAGATCCGGGTCGAGTGGGTGCCCAGGAAAAGCAGCAGTCCTAAAATAAGAATGATCATATTGAATGGCGTGGCCGTCGTGAAATAATTGCCAACATAGTATCAGATTGATCGCCGTCGTCGCTGTTGGGACATTCGCATAGGAAGTTTTCTTTGGGGTTGATGCGTGTGGCCTGATTCAATGGTTCGGTACGTTTGATGTTTTTCGAACCTTCCATAGGCTCCATAGCATGAAAAAGCAACAGGCGACAAGAAACCACGAGGCCGCCGATAGCGCTCCGCCCAACGCGTGATCCCAGTTCAACAGATTCCAACGGCCGAGAATTTCATTCCAATCATGGATGCGGTCGCCGTTCCCGGCCAGCGGAAGCGCTTGCGCGCGTGAGTCGGCAACATAGGCGCCCAGGTTGTGAAGCGATGCCGCTTCCCAAGAAAGAGAAAAACAATATCCTAATGCCTGGTCATTGTGCGCGAAATACCAGCCGAAGACGGCGGGGAAAATGAGTTGAAACATACTTCCGCCATAGACCATCATGCGCTCCCCCAACAGCATTCCCACTATCGGATGCCCTGCTTCATGGATCGCCAAGGTGGCGGAATCCAATATTGGCACCCATCCCAAGCGAACCATGCCATAGCAAATGTAGATGAGCACCAGTGCGAGGCCGATGATTTGCGGCGTGTCCGGCAGCCTTACCCAAGGTTTGGCAGTCAGGGTTTCGTAGAGGGTACTTGGCTCAAAAATTTTTGCCCCATTCGTCGACTGGATTGGATCGATGCGCTTCCGCTAGGCGGCGGCTCCGTAGCGATTCGGTTCCTTGCTTTCTTGCGCCAGTAAATAAATGATTGCAATCCAGCCAAGCACGGGAATCAAAACAATCAACTGCAACCACCCAGTCTTGTCGGTGTCGTGCAAACGGCGCGAGGCAACTGCGATAGACGGCAATAAGGTCGCCAGTGAAAATAACTTTGCCGGCCAATGACCGAATAGCGCAAGTGCCGCGTGCGCCAATGCAAGGAATAGCACAAACCACCAATATTCCGATCGGGAAGCCCTGCCATTAAAGTCGGCATATTTCGTAAAGCAGGTTTTGATTGAATCTCCAAAATCCATTTTATTCTCTCTGGCAGATGGTCATCGTTGAAATATGCTTGACGTATGCTGCCACGGAATAGTTGCTAATACAATAGTAAATTGATCGGTGTAAATTGATCGCTTGCCATGTGCTGCAAAGCTGCACCCGGTGATGCATGCAACAGTAGCAACTGTAGACTGGTGTTGCTATGAGTCAGCGATGCGTTGCTCATGCCGGAAATTCCTCTTGCTGCTTATACTACCGTGTTTGAATGACCACTTTTTCGTGGCGCTTCCGATCTCTATCGGGCAACACGCACCCATAGCTGCCGTGGTCCGGTTCATTATGGGCGCCGGAGCAGCCCCAATACATCTTCCTTTCGTTGGCACGGATCTATGTTCGCTTTCGTACAGACCAATGTCGAAATTTTCTATATTTTTTCCATTTCATGGACTCATTGCACCTATGGTCCACGTTTAAGTGTAGATTAGAACGGTAGTTGGTGAGCCCGCTGTGCTGACGCGAAGGGCGCGGTTCCGATATTCAAGGTTGGCGCAGAAACCATCCTTGGTTAGGGTGTGCAATTCCGCATCGCTAGTGTTCCGAGTCATTAATTCGTGGAGTAAATATGTTGAGAATCGTCCCAATACTGCGTCACAAATGCGCGCAAGGCCTCGGCCTTGCTGTGCTTTGTTCCTTGTCTTGCGCCGATTTCACCACATTTAATTGTTCCNNAATTAATGACTCGGAACACTAGTTCGCCGTACTTTAACAGAGGTCGTCTATGCAAAAACCCCCCGCCATTCTGAGCCGCGTAACCGGCGCGTCGGAAAAGGACGCCGAAATCGGAGGGCAGGAGGCGCTGCTCAAGGCTAGCGCCTTGCAGAGCGCGATCTTTAACAG
>PKWO01000332.1 GCA_003132085.1 Oxalobacteraceae bacterium
CCTACCTGTTTTCCGGCACCTTTATCGGCCCGACCAGCCAGGCGCCAAGAGTCGATGAAGCACGGGACGACAATCTCTACGAGTTGGCAATTGCTTTCCAGCAAATGGACCAGGTATTGCCGACGTTGCAGGAGAGCGAACGGCCATGGATAGTCGACCGCCTGTTACGCAATCTGCTGGTGGATTTGACCGGCAACACCCACCGTTCAGAGTTTTCGATCGACAAACTCTATTCGCCGGATGGTCCCACCGGGCGGCTGGGGCTGGTCGAGTTTCGCGCGTTTGAAATGCCGCCGCATGCCCGCATGAGCTTGGTGCAAATGCTGTTGTTGCGTGCATTGGTCGCCCGCTTTTGGCGCAAACCCTATGCCGGTAAGCTGGTGCATTGGGGCACCGGTCTGCATGACCGCTGGATGCTGCCGCATTTCGTTGCGCAAGACATACGCGACGTCGTCAAGGACTTGCGTTCCGATGGCTACGCGTTTGAAGAGCACTGGTTCGATCCCTTCATCGAATTCCGCTTCCCGCGTTACGGCACCGTCGCCTACGAGGGTGTGGAGATGGAGTTGCGCCAGGCGATTGAGCCCTGGAACGTACTAGGCGAGGAAGTCAGCAGCGGCGGCACTGCCCGCTATGTCGATTCGTCGGTCGAGCGAATGCAAATGCGGGTGCGCGGTTTGACCGAAACGCGCCATGTGATCGCATGCAATGGCAGAATGTTACCCTTGCATCCGACCGGTGTCCCGGGAGAATATGTGGCTGGCGTCCGGTTTCGGGCCTGGAGCCCTTGGTCGGCCCTGCATCCAACCATCAAAACGCATGCGCCGTTGACGTTTGACTTGGTGGACACCTGGAGCGGCCGTGCAATAGGCGGCTGTACTTATCATGTTTCCCATCCGGGCGGGCGCAGCGAAGGTAGTTCCCCGGTCAATGCCAACGCCGCCGAAGCGCGACGCTTCGCGCGCTTTTGGGACCATGGGCACACGCCGGGGCCGATGACGGTCAAACAGGAAGACTTGAATCCGAATTTTCCGTTTACACTCGATATGCGCTGGCTACCCGATTAGACTTACATGCAGAAATTTTTGCTCGCAAACTACCCCGCTGCAGGCGGCAACTATGACGAAATGCTGGATTCGTCAAACCAGCCGCGCGCGCACTGGCGCACCGTTTTGGATCATTTGGCAACAGAGCCCCCCGATTTGATGCGCCAGCGGGTTGAATCCGTGCAACGCCAAATACACGAAAACGGCGTCACCTACAATGTGTATGACGACTCCAGAGGCGCCCAACGCCCTTGGGATCTGAACGTACTGCCGATAATCCTGCCGCATGACGAATGGATCGACATCGAAGCGGCAGTGGCTCAACGCGCCACGCTGCTCAACCGTGTGTTGTGCGACGTGTACGGTCAGCAAAAATTGCTGACCGACGGCTTGCTGCCGGCCGCCCTGATTCACGGGCACGCCGGCTTCCTGCGTCCATGCCACGGCATCGAACATCCGGGCGGCATCGCATTGCATTTTTACGCAGTCGACTTGGCGCGCGCGCCGGACGGCAATTGGTGGGTAGTAAGCGACCGCATCCAGGCTCCCTCCGGAGCCGGCTATGCATTGGAAAATCGGCTGGTGATCTCTCGCGTATTCCCGGATTTGTTCCGCGACATGCGGATACAGCGCCTGGCCGGCTTCTTCAGCACCATGCGCGACAGCCTCGCCCATTGGGGACGCCAGTGTGCGACCAACAATACTGCGGCTACCGGCTGCGCACCCTTGCGTGACAGCGAACAGCCGCTGATCGTGCTGCTGACCCCCGGCCCTTACAACGAAACCTATCACGAGCAAGCCTTTCTGGCGCGCTATCTCGGTTTTCCGCTGGTGGAGAGCAGCGACCTGACCGTGCGCAACGGCATGGTGTGGCTGAAGACGCTGTCCGGCCTGCAAGCCGTGCATGTGATCATGCGCCGGGTGGACGACGACTATTGCGACCCGCTGGAATTACGGGCGGACTCCGCGCTGGGAGTGCCTGGCCTGGTCGAAGCGGTCAGACGCGGCAATGTACTGGTGACCAATTCGCTCGGTTCCAACTTGCCTGAGTCCGGCGCGCTGTTGGGATTTCTGCCTGCCATCTGCGAACGCCTGCTCGGGGAGCCGCTGAAGATGCCGTCGGTCGGCACCTGGTGGTGCGGCGAACCCGCCGCGCTGGAAGAAGTGATCGATAAACTGGATGACCTGATCGTCAAACCCACTTTCCCGCAACTGCGCCAATTTCCGGTATTCGGGCGCGATGTGCAGGGCGCGGAACGCGCAGCGCTGATCCGCAGAATGCGGGCCCACCCGCAGCAATATGTGGCGCAGGAACCGGTGCGTTTGTCGCAAGCGCCGGTGTGGCGCTCCAACCCGCCGGGCCTTGGCGCATCGGCCATCGGCCTGCGGGTATTTGCCTGCGCGACGCCGCACGGATACGTGGTGATGCCCGGCGGCCTGACCCGCGTCGCCACCGGACAAGATGCGCGCGTGATTACCATGCAGCGCGGCGGCAGCAGCAAAGATACCTGGGTGCAGGCCGCAGGCAAAGTCGACGCAGTGAGTCTGCTGCACCGCAGCGTCGACAGCAGCGACCTGATCCGCGAAGACACGCACCTGTCGAGCCGCGTGGCCGAAAATCTTTATTGGTTCGGCCGCCATATCGAGCGCTGCAACAATATATGCCGTTTGATGCGCGCCACGCTCGACTATATGTTCTCCAACCCGCTGGACGATCGACGCGGAGAATGGCCGGCGATCCAGTGGTTGTGCGCGCGCTTCGATTTGTTGGCCGGCGATCTGGCAATCCAGATCCAGACGCAAAACCAGGACCAGCAGCAGTTACCGGGATTGGAACACAGCGCCACTATCAGCGATGAGAAAATTGAGTCGGCGCTCCTGCAGGCGATCGTTTCGCTCGACGTGCCGGGGCTGGCCAGCCAACAGCAACAGCTATACCAGGTTGCCAGCCACTTGCGCGAGCGCCTGTCGCTAGACAACTGGCGCACCTTGAACCAGATGGTGCAACGTTTTGGCGGTAACGTCGAGGTGCCCTCACCGGCTGACGCGCTGGCCATTCTCGACGATGTGACAACCTCATTGATGGGCATGGCCGGCTTCGCGATGGACGGCATGACGCGCGACAAAGGCTGGAGTTTCTTTTCCAGCGGCCGCTGCATAGAGCGCCTGCAATTCCTGTGCACGGTGCTGGTGCGCGCACTGCGCATGGAGCTCGACAGCAGCCTGGACTGGCTGCTGGAACTGTCGGACAGTATCGTCACCTACCGTTCGCGCTACATGTCGCAACCCGAATGGCTGCGCGTGCTCGACCTGCTGGTGCTTGACGACAGCAACCCCCGTTCAATCGTATTTCAATTGAACGACTTGTTGAAATACTTGAAAAAGCTGGCGAACAGCTACGGCAGCTTCGGCGAACAAATACTGGCGCCGTTGATGGCGGAATTACAGGCGCTGTCACCGGCCGCCGATCTGCATTGCGGAAATGCGCGTCTGATCGACCTGATCGACCGCATCAATCTGAACAGCCATACGCTGTCGGAACAAATCGCCGTGCGTTTCTTCAGTTATACAGGCATGAATTTGTATGGGATGCGAAAAGCATGAACCAATTGCCGACCACGCCGACACCGACACCGATCACGCGCTATAGGGTAATCCACCGGACCGACTACGGTTACCAAAGCATGGTCACGCTGTCGCAACAATATCTGCATTTGACGCCGCGCTCCTTCCGTTATCAGAAGAGCTTGTCCCACCGCATTACGGTCGACCCGACGCCGAACGACTGGTCAGACGGCATCGACTATTTTGGCAATCTGACCAATAACCTGACCCTGACCACGCCGCATCAAGTGCTGGTGGTGCACGCGGAATCCGAAGTCGAACTGTATGCGCGTCCCGGGCTGGCGCAGATTACCGGGTCCGTCGCGTGGGAAGTCCTGCAAGATAGTATGCGTCTATCGCAGGGCGCAACATCGCTCGAGCCGTTCCATTTTCTGTACAGCTCGCCGCACATCCTATGCAGCAACGCGTTGCAACAATATGCGCTGGCCAGTTTCACGCCCGGCAGGCCGCTGCTGGATGCAGCGCTGGATTTGACGTACCGCATTTTCGACGAATTCGAATTCGACAGCGAAGCGACCAACATTTCCACGACACTGGATGAAGTGCTGAACGGCCGGCGCGGCGTGTGCCAGGATTTTGCGCACCTGATGATAGGCTGCCTGCGCAGCGTAGGCTTGCCGGCCCGCTATGTCAGCGGCTATATCCTGACTCATCCGTCGGCGGGGCAGATGCGCTTAATCGGCGCCGACGCCTCGCATGCGTGGGTTTCCGTATTCTCTCCCGATTGGGGTTGGGTTGACTTCGACCCAACCAACCGCAGCTTGGTGCAGCATGAACACATCACCCTTGGCTGGGGGCGTGATTTCAGCGACGTGACGCCGATGCGCGGCATCGTGCTCGGCGGCGGTCAGCAAATTCTTGGCGTCAGCGTGACGGTCAGTCCGCTGCAAGACGCGCAAAACGTAGCGCTCTGAATTCGGGTAGGCAACGCAGCCTGTCCGCGAATCCGCTATTTTACGCAAGTCAGAATCACCAGATAGCCGTTGATGCCGACGCCGTCATCGTGGCGCAGCACCCGTTTTTCTATTTTTCCGACAACGAAGCCGGATTCGCGCGCCAGTCTTTTCAGGTAGGCGGCAGAATGGGCGAAGCGATGAGATGCGCGCAGGACGAAGTCTTCGCCATCGTTTCCTTCAACGGAAAATCCGAAAATGCCGCCGCTCCGAAGCGCACCGTGCGCCCCGCGCAACACAGCAGACAAATCGCCGATATAAACCAGTACGTCGGCAGCAACCGCCAGATCATAGCGATCGATTTTTTGTTGCAGGAATTCCGTCAGTTCGGCGCACTCCAACTGATCGTAGACCTCACGCCGGCGCGCTTTTTCCAGCATGTTGGGTGACAGGTCTACCCCGCATAACGTGCGCGACAAAGGCCGCAGCAACGGCCCGCACAGCCCGGTGCCGCAGCCCAGGTCGAGGCTATCGCATTCACCGGCAACGCCATATTCCCGGATCGCGTCAATCAGCAGGCGCGGCGTTTGATACTGCAGCACATCGAGCAAGTGCTGGTCAAAATGGTCCGCGTANNAGCGCGTAACGGATGTATTCCGGGTCGCCGCCGAGTTCAAGTGCGCGCCGATAGGAATCGATTGCCTCCTCGGTGCGCATCAACGCCCGCAAGGTATTGCCGCGATACAGATGGGCGTCGGCAAAATCCGACTTGATCTGCAAGGCCGAGTCGTAGCTGTTCAACGCCTCGGCGTAGCGGTGCAGCCTTTGCAGCACCGTGCCGCGGTTGCAACACGCGCCGGCATGCTCGGGGTTCTGTTGCAGCGCTTGGTCGTAGCNNCGTGATACCGATGCAATTTTTGCAGCGCAATACCGAGGTTGCAGAATGCATCGGCGTAATCCGGCTTCAGCCGCACTGCCTGTTCATAACTGCTCGCCGCCTCGGCATGATGCTGGAGTTTGTCCAACACCGTGCCGCGATTGAAAAATGCCTCGGCGTAATCCGGCTGGACCCGCAACGCTTTCTCGTAACTGACCAATGCGTCGTCAAACCGCTGCAGATTTCGAAGTGCGTTGCCGCGATTGTTAAGCGCAAGCGCATAGTCAGGCTTGATTTCGAGCGCGCAGTCGTATTGACTCAACGCTTCTTCAGGCCGGCTCAGATCTTGCAACGCGGCCCCCATATTGCAATACGCGACAGCCTGCCTCGGATCAACCGCTATCGCCTGCGCAATCAGCGCTATCGCTTCCTGAGGGCGGCCGCCCTGCTTGGCCAGCACCCCCAATAAATGCAGCGCGTCGAAGTGCTGCGGCTGCAGTTGCAGCACTTGCCGGTAGAGAATTTCAGCCGAGGTGAATTGCCCTTGCCGATGCAAGGCAAGCGCCTGCTGCAGCGCTGCACTGACAGCGGCAGCCTGGTCTGGCTCCATTTACCATGGGCGCCGGGATGTCGACCCCGGCTTGAGGACGGCAAAAGGAAGAGTCCGGGAAGCCGGCAAACGCAAGCGCGCCGCACCCAAGATATCCATGTATACCGGGCCGCTCATCTTATCGGCCTGCGAGACGCCGCGCCAAACTCCGTCGCATAAAACACCAAAGCCGCGACCGGGAAAACCAAGCCAACCCAGCTCACCAGTTCCCAGCCGCCGCGCACGAAGGTCAAGCTGGCAATAGCCGACCCGGCTGCCCCGCCGGCGAAGAAGATTGCCATGTAAAGGCCGTTCAAGCGGCTACGGGTATCGGCGCCAAGCGCGTAAATAGCGCGCTGACCGAGCACCAGAGTGCTCTGCACGCCCAGATCCAATAGTATCCCCGCCGCAAGCAGCGCAATGATCGACCCTTCCCCTCCCAAACGCGCCAGCAGGAACGAAACGGCTACCGCAGCCAGAGAGACACCGGTGGCGACGCGGCTCCAACCCCGGTCGGCCAGCCGCCCGGCTATCGGCGCGGACAATGCCCCCGCCGCGCCGGCCAATGCAAATAACGCGATGCCGCGTTGCGTCAGTCCGAATTTCGGTCCGGCCAGCACCAGTGGAACGGCAGTCCAATACAGGCTGAAAGCGGCAAACAGTGCCGCCTGATAAGCCGCTCGCCGCCGCAAAAGCGGCGTATCGCGCAGCAGCACCCACAACGAAAGTATCAATTCGGCGTAGCTATGGTCGGCTGCCGGCCGCCGTTCCGGCAACAAGCGCCGCAAGATAATCAGCAGCACCAGCATGACCACGGCGGAGACGCCAAACACCGCCCGCCAGCCAAACGCATGCGCCATCAGACTGGCGACCGGGCGGGCCAGCATGACACCCAGCAACAAGCCGCTCATCACGTTGCCGACCATGCGCCCACGGCTTGCATCGGTGGCCAGATGAGCGGCAATCGGCACCAGCATCTGCACCGCCACCGAACCGATGCCGATAAGCAAAGATGCAACCAGGAACCAGGGCGCTGAAGGCGCACAGGCCGCCATCAAAAGAGCCAAAATGACGCTGCACATGGTCCACACGACCAACCGGCGATTCTCCGACAGATCACCGAGCGGCACCAGCAACACTAGACCCGCGCAATACCCAATCTGGGTAAGCGTCACGATCAGGCTGGCCGCCTGATTATCCAACCCGATTGCAGGAGCAATCAGGCCGATCAGCGGCTGCGCGTAGTACAGGTTCGCCACAATCAGCCCGCAGGCAGTGGCCAACAGCAAGGTCATCCAGGCGGGCACGGCGGTATCGCCATGAGCCGCCGACGCGGAAACGGTATTCGCAGGCATGGCATTCGTTTTCATCGGAGGAATAGCATTATAGGGCAATAACAATTTCTTGATTATTTGCATAAATTGGACGTCGCCGGAGTGCGGTGCCGTGATTTTGACCATGTCAGTGCACACCGGGAAGCCGCATTCGGGAAACCCATGATGCAGTCGGATGGGAATGTATTTGTGCGCTGAGGTTCGGTTTTATGTGCGCTAGCGAACAGATCACCTAAAGGACAACGGGGAATAATAACTAGGCAGATAAAGCCGCCTTTTTGGTTGAATCAAGAAAGTTGGATCATCCATCTTGCACCCGATGTTGTCGATCCCGATCGACAACGATTTCAGAACCACTTAAAGGATAAGGAAATGAACAACCTACGACGCACCGTGCACCACTTTCTTCTTGCGACTACCGCCGCCTTCGCACTGATTGCAGTCAGCAGCCCTGCGAATGCCACCAACCCAGAAGACTTGAACAAGGACTCCGCTCAAGCGTTGCAAATCTTGTATAAGAGTAATCCGATTGCCGAAAGTATTTCCAAAAAAGCGAGGGCGGTCCTGGTTTTCCCAAAAATCATCAAAGCCGGACTGG
>PKWO01000470.1 GCA_003132085.1 Oxalobacteraceae bacterium
GGCGTGCGCAGCGACGGCAGCCGTACGTCCTTTGATCCGGTCGCGCAGATAAGCGCGTTGAACGAGCCGCTGGAAGAGCGCATTCTGGCCGGCTTCGGCGGCGTTGCCGAATATGGGATCACGGTCCGCTGGAACAAGAATTTTCTGAAGGTGATCCGTCTTTTGCTGGAGCGGCGCGCTGAATTTTCGATGTTTGGCGGCGTCCGTTTTGNNCCGACCGTGCTCGATATTCCCAACGGCCTGGCGCGCGGCGTGCGTACCGCGTCGGACTTCTTGATGGCCTTGCAACTGACCGGCGCGGCCAAAGATAATTCTCTGGCCAACATGCAATTGCGTCTGCCGGTGGTGGTCATCGGCGGCGGCTTGACCGGTATTGATACAGCCACTGAATCGCTGGCCTATTATCCGGTTCAGGTGGAAAAATTCCTGCGGCGGTACGAGCAGTTATGCGCCGAACGCGGCGAAGCGCAAGTGCGTGCAAGCTGGAGCGCCGAAGAGGCGAAAATCGCCGCCGAGTTCTTGCAGCATGCGCAAGCGATTCGCACCGAGCGGGCACGGGCGGCGTCCGCCGGGCAGGAACCCCACGTTCTTGAGCTGCTGCAGGCCTGGGGCGGTGTCACGCTGGCGTATCGCAAACGCATGATCGACAGCCCGGCTTACACGCTGAATCACGAAGAAGTCGAAAAAGCGCTGGAAGAAGGGATCGTCTACGCGGAATGCCTGAGTCCGGTCGCCATCGAGGTCGATGCGAGCGGCGCAGCCAACATGATGCGCATGTGCATGCAGGTGCGCCACGAGGACGGCAAGTGGTCCTCCGGCAAAGAAGTCGCATTGCCGGCGCGCTCGATTTTCATCGCGGCGGGAACCCAGCCGAATACCGTTCTGGCGCGCGAAGATGCGACGCATTTCAGACTTGACGGGCGGTATTTCGCCGCTTGCGATGAGTACGGCGAAAAGTGCAGTCCGGAACAGGAAATTTCAAAACCGGAGCACGCTGAAATTCTTCTGAGCAAACTCGATAATGAGAAATTCATTTCTTTCTTCGGCGATTTGCATCCTTCCTATTTCGGCAACGTGGTCAAGGCAATGGGCTCGGCCAAGCAGGGTTACCCGGTCGTATCGCGCGTGTTGAATCGCCATCCACCGGCCGACGCGGAATCGGATGACATTTTTTTTTCACGGCTGAATGCGGGCATGCGCGCCACCGTCCATGCGGTCAGCCGATTGACGCCGACCATCGTCGAGGTGGTTCTGCACGCACCGTTCGCTGCCGCGCAATTTCATCCCGGGCAGTTTTTTCGGTTGCAAAATTATGAGGCGCTGGCGCCGGTCATACGCAACACCCGCATGGCGATGGAGGGCTTGGCGCTCACCGGCGCATGGGTCGACGCGGAGCGCGGCTTGGTGGCTTGTATCGTGCTGGAAATGGGCGGCTCTGCCGATCTGGTCGCCGCATTGCAACCCGGCGAACCGGTCGTCTTGATGGGGCCGACCGGTACCGCCACGCATATTGAGGCAAACGAAACAGTGATGCTGGTCGGTGGCGGATTAGGCAATGCAGTGCTATTTTCCATCGGTGCCGCATTGCGGGCGGCCGGCTCCAGCGTGCTGTATTTTGCCGGCTACAAAAAACTGATCGATCGTTACAAGATTGCGGAAATAGAAGCGGCATCTGACGTGATCGTCTGGTGCTGCGACGAAGCGCCCGGCTTTGCCCCCAGCCGCCCGCAGGACAAGACCTTTGTCGGCAATATTGTCCAGGCGATTGCGGCGTATGCCGGCGGTGAGCTGGGCGAGCAACCGATCGCCACATCAAAAGCCGACCGCATTATCGTCATTGGCTCCGACCGCATGATGGCGGCGGTAGGACTGGCGCGCCACAATCAATTGAAGCCTTTCCTGAAAGCCGGCCATTTCGCAATCGGCTCGATCAACTCGCCGATGCAGTGCATGATGAAGGAAATCTGCGCGCAGTGCCTGCAACCGCAGCGCGATCCGGTCAGCGGAAAAGTCACCTATGTGTTCTCGTGCTTCAACCAGGACCAGCCGCTTGATCGCGTGGACTTTGGCGGCTTGAATGCGCGCCTGCAACAGAATTCATTGCAGGAGAAACTGACCGTGCAATGGTTGGCGGCTTGCGTGAAAGAATTGCGGCGCGAACGTACGATGGTGTAACGCCAACATTTACAAACATAACAGTAATGGAGTGCAAAACCATGCAAGACATCTTGGAATTGGCGACACGCGTCGGTCGCGCATTGCAATCAAAAGGCCTGCTGCTGGCAACCGCCGAATCCTGTACCGGGGGCGGCATCGCTCAGGCGATCACCGAAATCGCAGGATCTTCCGAATGGTTCGATTGCGGTTTCATCGTCTATTCCAACGCGTCCAAAATCGAATTGCTCGACGTGCCCGCCGCGCTGATTGCGCAACACGGCAATGTCAGCGAAGAAATCGCGGAGGCGATGGCGCAAGGCGCGCTTGCCAACAGCAACGCGCACGTAACCATGTCGACCACCGGCATTGCCGGCCCTGGCGGCGCGGTGCCAGGCAAGCCGGTCGGCACCGTTTGTTTCGGTTGGGCGATGGGTAATCACACGCACACCGAACGCCTGGTATTTGCCGGCGACCGTCAAGCGGTGCGCCAACAAACTGTCGCCCATGCGTTGCAAGGCTTGTTGCGTTTTTTGGAGCAAGCGTGACGCGTTAACCACTTGCACGCGTAGGGCGAAAAGCGAAGCGCCTTCTCCGCCGCACGTCTATGCGCTTCTTACGCGTGTGTGTTATTTCCGCTAAACCCGCACAATTGGCTCTGCCGGGTGCGTCTTACCGTTCCGGCTCGCGTCATCCTCCCGCCACCATCATGCGTTCAATCAGGATCGAGCCCGTTTGCTTGGTTCCGCGCGCCAACACGTCGGCCCCCACTGCGACGATCTGCTGGAATATTTCTTTCATATTCCCGGCAATCGTGATCTCTTCCACAGGAAACTGAATTACGCCGTTCTCGACCCAATAACCGGACGCGCCGCGTGAATAATCACCTGTCACGTAATTCACCCCCTGCCCCATCAACTCAGTCACCAGCAAACCGGTGCCGAGTTTCTTCAGCATGGCCTTGAAATTGTCGGTCGGCTTGGTCAGCGATGAGGTCAGCGACAGGTTGTGCGAACCGCCTGCATTGCCGGTGGTTTGCATGCCCAGCTTGCGGGCCGAATAAGTGGAGAGGAAATAGCCCTGCACCACGCCGTCCCTGACCACTTCGCGGCGCTGTGTCTTGACGCCTTCTTCATCGAACGGAGCGGAGCCTACTGCGCCGATCACATGCGGGTCTTCGAGAATTTGAATGTGCGCAGGGAATACCGATTGGCCAAGCGAATCGAGCAAGAACGTGGATTTGCGATACAGCGCGCCACCGGATACCGCCTGCACGAAGCTGCCGAGCAGTCCGGAGGCCAGTGGCGCCTCGAACAACACTGCGCATTTGCGGGTATCGAGCTTGCGTGCATGCAACCGGGCCAGTGCGCGCTCGGCGGCGTAACGTCCGATTGCTTCAGGCTTGGCCAAGTGCTTCGGATTGCGGGCGGACGAATACCAGTCGTCGCGCTGCATATGCGCGCCCTTGCCGGCGATCGGCGAGACCGAAAGGGTATGGCGCGAATAGGGGTAACCACCCATGAAGCCGAGCGAGTTGGCCGTGACGAAATGCGATTGCTGGGCATACACGCCGGCGCCCTCGCTGTTGGTGATGCGCTTGTCGACCGCGAACGCGGCCGCTTCACAGCGTTTCGCCAATTCGACCGCTTCTTCGGTCGAGATCAGCCATGGATAACACAGCTTCAGATCGATCGGATGCATTTCCAGCATGCCGGCATCGGGCAGCCCGGCGCAATCATCCTCCGAGGTAAAGCGCGCGATGTTGTAGGCGGCATCCACCGTTGCCTGCAACGCCTGCCGGGAAAAATCGGATGTGCTGGCATTGCCGCGCCGGACATGGCGCTCCTCGCCAAGGTACACGGTCACGCCCATGCCCTTGTCCTTGTTTTGCTCGATGGTTTCAATCTTGCCCTTGCGCACCGCTACCGACAGGCCGTTGCCCTCGCTGATTTCGACTGCGGCGTTGGACGCACCTTTTTCTTGTGCGTATCGCAACACATCCTGCGCAAGTTGTTGTAGTTGGTCGTGACTATGTATAAATACGGGATCGCTCATGAGCTCGTTTTCTTCGAAATACGTATAAAACAGTTATGATAGCAGTCGTTTACAGAATGGCCCCATAACATCATGCCAAATCCCAATCGAGGCTCTTGCGGCTTCCAATCCAGCGAGTTTGAGCAAGAATACGATCGCCCCTCCAAGTCGCAACTCAAACGCGACATGACAGCCCTGCAAAAGCTGGGTGAAGACCTGGTAGACGAGCCGCGCGATCGCGTCAAACGCGTGCCGATGCCGGAAGATGTGCGCGATGCCATCCTTGCATGCCAGCAGATCAAGGATCATGAAGGACGCCGCCGCCAGATGCAGTACGTCGGCAAGAAAATGCGCACGCTGAACGAGGAAGAACTGGCCGCGATCCAAAGAACGCTGGATAGCTGGAAAGGCTTGTCGAAGGCCGATACCGCCGCCATGCATGCGCTGGAAAAACGCCGCGATAAACTGTTGGCACACGATGCCGCGCTGACCGAACTGGTTGGGCAACACCCGGAGCTGGATGCGCAGCAGTTGCGCACGCTAATCCGCAACGCCCGCAAGGAACAGGCGGAGAACAAGCCGCCGAAGGCCTATCGCGAAATTTTCCAGCTTTTGAAGCAACTGCAAGCAGGGCATCCATCCGCGAAAGCATCGGCACAGGATAATGATGAAGCGGAGCAAGACGATGCGGCAGAAGACTAATCCGGACGAATTGCTGATCGGACTGGTTTCCATTTCCGATCGCGCCTCCAGCGGCGCATACCAAGACCAAGGCATCCCCGCGCTACGCGACTGGTTTGCCGCGGCGCTCTGCAGTCCGTGGCAGATGGCCACCCGCCTGATCCCGGATGACCGGGCCGCGATCGAACAAGCGTTAATTGAATTGGTTGACGACATCGGCTGCGACCTGGTCCTGACTACCGGCGGCACCGGCCCGGCCCGGCGCGATGTGACGCCGGAGGCAACGCTGGCAGTCGGCACCAAGGAGATGCCCGGCTTCGGCGAGCAAATGCGGCAAATAAGCCTGAAATTCGTTCCTACCGCGATCCTGTCGAGGCAAGTTGCGGTGATCCGCGAAACGCCGGACCATGTGGCGCTCATCATGAATCTGCCCGGTCAGCCGAAATCCATCAAGGAAACCCTGGAAGGATTGAAGGATGCCGATGGCAAGCAGGTGATGGCAGGTATTTTCGCCGCCGTGCCCTATTGCATCGATTTGATCGGCGGACCGTATATAGAAACCAACGACGCGGTGTGCAAAGCATTCCGGCCAAAGTCGGCGATCCGTCCCAAATAGAACCCGTTCCCGATTAACCCACCTTTCCGATGCGGCAGCCATGACACCAACACACCTCGAAACCATCCAGATCGACAGTGCCCCCAATCCAAGCGTCGCCGTCATCTGGATGCATGGGCTGGGCGCCGACGGCAACGACTTTGTGCCGATTGTGCGTGAACTGAATTTACAGAACTGCCCCGGCATTCGTTTCATCTTTCCGCATGCGCCGACCATGCCGGTGACGATCAACGGCGGTAACGTGATGCGTGCGTGGTATGACATTCTCGGCACCGACCTGGTCAGGCGCGAGGATGACGCCGGCTTACGCAAATCGCAGGAAGCAATCGCACAGTTGATTGCCAACGAAAAAGCGCGCGGCATTGCCGCCGATCACATCATCCTGGCCGGATTCTCGCAAGGATGTGCTATCGCGCTGCAAACCGGCTTGCGCTACCCGGAAAAACTGGCGGGGCTGTTGTGCCTGTCCGGATATGTGCCGATCCACACTACGCTGGCTGCGGAGCGCAGCCCGGCGAATCAAGCCACGCCGATTTTCATGGCGCATGGCCGCGCCGATCCGGTGATCCCGATTCACCGTGCCGAGCAATCACGCGATTTATTGCAATCGCTCGGCTATTCAGTGGAATGGCATGAATACATGATGCCGCATTCGGTTTGCGAAGAGGAAATTGAAGATATCGGAAACTGGTTGCGACAATTGCTGGCTTAGCAATTGTCATGCTGCGCTTCCCTCCTCCGCGAGCAATGGAGGAAAGCAAGGCGCGTCACATCAGTTTGTAGGATTATTTGAACACCACCGTCTTGTGCCCATTCAGCAAAATGCGGTGCTCGACAAACCATTTCACCGCCCGTGCCAGCACCACGCACTCGACATCGCGGCCGATTGCGGTCAGCGTTTCAGGGTTCATCGCGTGGTCGACCCGCTCCACATCCTGCTCGACAATCGGCCCCTCATCCAGATCGCCGGTGACGAAGTGTGCGGTTGCACCGATCAATTTCACGCCGCGCTCATGCGCTTGGTAATACGGTTTCGCACCTTTGAAGCTGGGCAAAA
>PKWO01000368.1 GCA_003132085.1 Oxalobacteraceae bacterium
ATCGGCGCCGGCTTCGTGCCGCAGGTGCTCGACCTGAGCCTGGTCGACGCGATTGAAACCGTCAGCAATGACGAGGCGATCGACTATGCGCGTCGCCTGGCGCGCGAGGAAGGCATCTTGTCGGGGATATCGTGCGGCGCCGCTGTCGCAGTAGCGGTGCGCTTGGCCAAGCGCGCTGAAAATGCGGGCAAGACCATCGTCGTGATCTTGCCCGACTCGGGCGAGCGTTATCTGAGTTCGGTGCTGTTTGAGGGCGTGTTCGACGCCAGCGGTTTGCCGGCCTGACGATGCAGGGGTCTTAACACTTCGATATAGAAGTAGCGACTCTTCGCAAAGCCGCTACAATACTGATCGGGTTCATCCAAGGTTCATGTGGGAATATACGGCGCGGAACAATACAGTTGCCGCCGTTATCGTTCCCGCAGGGCGATTCCACTTACTGTCGCGGGAATGACGGAGCGGGTTGCTCACGCAAAACCGAGATGCACCTTGTTTTCAGACAACCGAAACTGCTAAGGTCTTTCCAAGAGCGCGGGCAGCTTCTTCGACAAACTCAAACTTGGAAGAGTGCTTGAGGTCGAATAGGCGATCGACTTGGGGCATGTGAACATTCAATCGACGTGCCAGTTCAGCCTTGCGAATCTTCTGCGCAAGCATTTCGTTCCAAAGTAGTACTTTGGCTGTCGGTAGAGCTGGAAGCGCTACTACGTGTTGTCCCTTTTTCGGTTTCGACGGTGCAGGGATAGGGCGGCGCTCATCGAAGTAGATTTCAAGAGCGGTTTCGAGCGCATCGAGAGCATTTAACTTTGCTTCGTCCGCGTCATCGCCGACGGAATTGGCTTCAGGGATGTCTGGGAAGCCAACCAGAAATGAGCCGTTTGTATCCTTAGATACCGTTACTGGGTAGATCAACATGTTGAACCTCTATTCTCTATGTACCGTATGTGTCGTATGACTTGTTTTGTATAACTGTATTTGCGTTGCTTGGTGTTGTTGCTGAAAGATTTACTGTATTGCGAGTGTTTCAGAAAACCTCTCACGGGAGCCTCCTTACTTCAATCCAAGGTCTTTCTTAATTTTCTCTACCAGCCCCGTACCTATTTCCTTTGCTCCATGATCCGGAAAGACGGTAGTTTTGCCATTAAGTGAAACCTTGTGATGACTTCCTTTGCCGGGGGTTATTGTTGCACCTTGTTTCAGAAGCCATTTCCGGAATTCGCTGTACTTCATAAACCGCCCCTTCTTTTTGCCTATGGTTACATAATACAACATTAATGTTGTATTATTGTCGCAATATAAAACATATTTGTTGTGTTTTTGGTGAGATACCCCAAAAGGAAAAATCGTGGGCTCGGTTGGTCCGTCCGACCAACAAATCGCGGTTATCAACGCGCCGAGATTACCATCTTGATCGGGATCAGACGCCAGTGAGTTTCTGCGTCTTGACGCTCTTCTCGACAACCCGCCAAATGGCTGTATCCATATCATTTCCTTCAGAAAGGTAAATAATCGTGAGCAAAAAATTTTTGAAGCTCAAGCCCGCTGACCAGGAACCGGCAATCGATTGGGCCAAGGTGGATGCTGCGCCCATGCCGGATGCGCCTGACGAAGACAGCCCGGAAATGACCGCTGCACAAATGGCGGAATTGCGCCGGGGCCTGGAAGCGGACGTCATAAAAGAGGCGCTGCGGCAGGTAATCCGGGAAGAGTTGCGCCAAATTTAAAATGCGCGAGAATGAGAGCCGCAAAAAAGCGCGCGCGGGGGTCTCTTGGCGTCTATTTGCCGATACAAAACCGGCTAAAAATTGCTCCCAGCAAATCGTCGGACGTAAATTCGCCGGTAATGCTATTCAGCCGCTCCTGCGTCAAACGCAACTCTTCGGCGAACAGGTCGAGCGATTGATCGTCCTGCGCTGCCAGTTCGGCGGCGTTATGCAGATGCAGGCTGGCGGCTTTCAGGGCGACCAGGTGCCGTTCGCGCGCCAGGTATAACGATTCCCCGGTTTGCTGCCAGCCGGCCAAGCGCAGCAATTCGGCGCGCAGCAGGTCGATGCCGATATGGTCGATCGCCGACAGGTAGACATGGGTGGCGTCGCTCATCTGGTCGATCGCCGGCTTGTGGCCGGATAGATCGATCTTGTTCCACACCCGCATGACCGGTACGCCGGACGGGANNGGATGTGCAAGATCACGTCGGCGGTTTCCACCGCCGCCCAGGTGCGGGCGATGCCGATGCGTTCGACTTCGTCGCCGGCGTCATCGGTATCGCGGATGCCGGCGGTATCGATGACGTTGATCGGGATGCCCTCGATTTGTATGGTTTCGGTTACCTTGTCGCGGGTGGTGCCGGCGATCGGCGTGACGATGGCGACATCGGCCCCGGCCAACGCGTTGAGCAGCGACGACTTGCCGACGTTCGGTTGGCCGGCCAGCACGATATTCAAGCCCTCGCGCAACATGGCGCCTTGCGCCGCCTGGCTGAACACTTTATGCAGGCCGCTGCGAATGCGCACCAGTTGGCCGCGGGCGTCGGATTTTTCGAGAAAATCGATTTCTTCTTCCGGAAAATCGAGGGTCGCTTCCACCAGCATGCGCAAGTGCACGACCTGCTCCACCAACGCATGAACCGCTTGGGAAAATAAGCCGGATAGCGACTGCGAAGCCGATTTGGCCGCTGCCTCGGTAGACGCTTCGATCAAGTCGGCGACGGCTTCCGCCTGTGCCAGATCGAGTTTGTCGTTGAGGAATGCGCGGTGCGTAAATTCACCGGGTTGCGCCAGGCGCAGGCCGATTTCGCTCCCGGCTTCCAGGCAACGCGCCAGCAACATCTGCAACACCACCGGGCCGCCATGCCCTTGCAATTCGAGCACGTCTTCACCGGTGTAGGAATGCGGAGCCTGGAAATAAATCGCCAGGCCCTGATCGATCAGGCTGCCGTCGGCATTGATAAAGCTGGTGTAAGTCGCATGCCGCGCCGGCAACGCGGCGTCGGCCGGCAGCTTGCATACAGCGTGGATCAGGCTGGCGATATTTTTGCCGGACAGGCGTACTACGCCGATGCCTCCGCGTCCTGGTGCGGTGGCGATGGCGGCAATGGGGGAAGTATCGTAGAGCATATTCAAGCTGGTAATAACAGTGACATATTATGGCGCTAGTCTGGCCGTTTTTTGGCGGGTAGCAACATTTTGTCGCATTTTTGCGTCACTTGATTCCAGCAGGGGGCACTCGATAAAGGTGGCGAATTGCCGAAAAAAAGCCCGTGAGGTTGTCTCACGGGCTTTCGATAGACGGAAGGCGCCGCCGGCGTCAGGCAGGTTTGGGTCCGCTCAGCTTGTTCATGATCACCCATTGCTGGGCGATCGACAATACGTTGTTGACCACGTAGTACAACACCACGCCGGACGGGAACATGAAGAACATTGCCGAAAACACCAGCGGCATGAACATCATGACCTTGGCCTGCACCGGGTCGGGCGGGGCAGGGTTCAATTTGGTCTGGATGAACATCGAAATGGCCATCAGTACCGGCAGGATATACATCGGGTCGGGCGTCGAGAGGTCATGTATCCAGCCCAGCCAAGGCGCGTTGCGGGTTTCCACGCTGGCTTGCAGCACTGAATACAATGCGATAAAGACCGGCATTTGCACCAGAACCGGCAAGCAGCCGCCGATCGGATTGGCTTTCTCGGTCTTGTACAACTCCATCATCGCCTGATTCATTTTCTGCGGATCGGATTTGTAGCGTTCGCGCAGCGCCTGCATCTTCGGCCCGAGGATTTTCATTTTCCCCATGCTGCGGTAGCTGGCTGCCGACAATGGGAAGAAAACCAGTTTCATCAACAGTGTGAAGACGATAATGGTCCAGCCCCAGTTGCCGAGCACCTTGTGGATCTGATCCATCAGCCAGAATATCGGTTTGGCAACGATCGTGAAAAAGCCGTAGTCCTTGACCAGCTCAAAACCGGGAGCCACTTTTTCCAGCAGCGCCGTTTCTTGCGGGCCGGAATACAGCGCGGCGTCCATGGCCGTGGTGGCGCCCGGTGCAATCGTGCCCAGCGGCAGCTTGGTGCCGATTGCATACAGGTTGGTATCGACTTTCCGGGTATAGATTTCACGCGGCGTCTTTTGCTGCGGAATAAAGGCCGACACAAAGAAATGCTGAATCAGCGCGACCCAGCCGTTGTCGGCTTGGGTGGCGTGCTCTTCGGTGCCTTTTTCAATTTTCTCGAATGTCAGCTTTTGGAATTTGTCGGCATCGGTATATACCGCCGGGCCGTTGAAGGTGCTGGGCGCGAAGCGCGACACGGTTTCCGGCTTGTTGCCGTCGCGCACCAGTTGCAGGTAAAGCGTCGGCGCGATCGGTGCGCCGGTGTTGTTAGTGACTTCATGCTTGACGTCGATGCTATATTCGCCGCGCTTGAAGGTAAAGGTCTTGGTCAGCTTGACGCCGCCCTTTTCCGAGTCCAGCACCAATTGCACCTGGTTCGACGCATCCAGCGAACGCGGGCCGGGCCGGGCAATGTAGCCGGAGCGGTGGTTCGGGTATTGCTCGCCGATCAGGCCGGTTTGCGCGAGGTAAACCAGTTTCGGCGGCGCGTCGTCGAAGATCACGACGTTCTTGGTCGGGTCGGTGGCGTCCTTTTGCTGCAGCAATTCCAGGTGCTTCAACTGCCCGCCTTCGGTGTCGAAGTCGGCCTTATAGACGTCGGTGGTAATCGTGATCAATTCGCTATGCACCGGCGTTTCGCCGGACGCGACGGCGGCAGCGGCTGCGGCGGCAGCAGTTGCAGCGGCAGCCGCCGGTACGTCGGACTTGGCGCCGCCGGCATTGCCGGCAGCCGGCGTGCTGATTTCAACCGGAGCCGGAGAGAACATTGACGGTTTGCCGTTGTACATGCCCCATTTGTTCCATAGGGTCATTATGGAAAACAACAACACAAACCACAGTACGCCACGTTTGATATCCATAAGTGTATGAACTTGAATGAGTAAGCAGAAAATTCAGGAATGTCTGCAACCGCAAGCGGTTGTAGAAGAAGAGGTGTCATCCGGTTTCTTGGGAACCGGATCATGGCCGCCCGGATGCCACGGATGGCATTTACCCAGACGCATGGCCGTCAGCATAGCGCCTTTCAGCGCCCCATGCTCGCGTATGGCCTCCATCGCATAATTGGAGCAGCTCGGGTAAAAACGGCAATTTTGTCCGAACAGCGGACTAATGCCTAACTGATAAAGGCGCAACACAAACATCAGCAGCGCTTTCATGGACCCACCACCGGCAATTGTTGCGATTGGTACAGGCGCAGCAATTCCACCCGGAGCGCGGTCTTCAGCGCCGTGGTCGTGGCCGGGCCGGCCTTGGTGTTGACCGGCTTGGACAGACGCACAATACAGTCGATCGTCGGCAACGCAGTCTGCCTAAATAGTTCGCGGGCAATCCGTTTGATCGTGTTGCGGGTCACGGCACGCGGCGCAAAGCGCTTGGCCGCGACCACCCCCAGCCGGGCGTGCGCGAGGTCATTAACACGGGTATACAGCACAAAATGCGCGGTCCGTTGCACAGGGCGCAAACGAAAAACGGATGAAAATTCATCCGTTTTAACGATTCGCCGATCGCGCGCGTAATCCTGAGAGCGATCGCCGGTCACGCCAGCAGCAAACAGTATGGTGCCGGGCTTAAGCGGCCAGGCGTTTGCGGCCCTTGGCGCGACGTGCATTCAGCACTGCACGGCCGCCACGGGTTGCCATACGGGCGCGAAAGCCATGGGTGCGCTTGCGGCGTACGACGGAAGGTTGGTAAGTAC
>PKWO01000424.1 GCA_003132085.1 Oxalobacteraceae bacterium
AGTGGCTGACGCCACATTATCAGGCATGCTTATGGCTGCCTACGGTGAAACGATATTGGGTAAACACCGTTCCATTCATCAGACTTTGGTTGAACTTGGCTGCCTCACCTTATCCAACCAACTGGTAATGGCTACGCAATTTCTGCGATTAATTCAATCTCCACGCAGGCGCCCATTGGAATTTGCGCAACGCCAAACGCCGAACGCGCGTGCTTGCCTTTCTCGCCGAAAATCTCGCCGATCAATTCCGAAGCGCCGTTGGTCACCAGATGCTGCTCGGTGAACTCGCCGGTCGAGTTGACCAGGCTCATTAATTTGACGATACGCGTAACACGATGCAGGTCGCCGCCGCAAGCTGCCTGCAGCGTCGCCAGCAGATCGATGGCGACGGCGCGCGCCGCCAGTTTTCCCTCTTCCGTCGCCATGTTCTTACCCAGTTGCCCCACCCAAACCTTGCCGTCCTTTTTAGCAATATGGCCGGACAGGAACACGGTGTTCCCGGTTTGCGCATACATTACATAGGCAGCGGCCGGCGACGCCACCGCAGGCAAGTTGATATTCAAGGCTTTCAGCTTTTCGTATACGGACAAGATGTACTCCAAAATAATGCCAATTCCGCTTGTGGCTGGACGGCGGGTTGAGTGTGGGTTATATACGGGTGTAAGTGCGCTGATTTTACTCTTAACTGCCGCATATATCACGCGCCCCGCCCACTCGCTTATCGCAACCACGCCGCAACCGCCGAATACAATGTCAAGTTTTATTACCCTACTCATGCTCGGCGCCAAGCGCATACTCCGCTGCGGCATGTGCGTGAATCGCGGTCGTATCGAAAATCGGAACCGGGGAGTCTTGCGGCCCGATCAGCATGGCGATTTCGGTGCAGCCCAAAACGATTCCTTCCGCTCCGTCGCATACCAAACGCTGAATAATGTCGCGATAGGCCGAACGCGACTGATCCCGCACCTTGCCAAGACAAAGCTCGTCGTAGATAACGCGATGGATGACATCGCGATCTGCGAGGTTCGGAATGAGCGACTCAATCCCTTTGCCGGACAGCCGGGCTCGATAGAAGTCTTGTTCCATCGTGAAGCGGGTCCCCAGCAGACCGACCTTGCCGATGCCGCCCTCCTTGACTTCGACGGCAACGGCATCCACCACATGCAACAATGGAATGCCGGCTGCGCGTTGTACCTCGTCAGCCACCTTGTGCATGGTGTTGGTGCAGATCAGAAAGAAATCTGCTCCTGCTGAACGCAACGCTGAGCCCGCCCGCCCCAGAATCTGGGCGGCGGCGGCCCAGTCGCCGGCACGTTGATGGCGCTCGATTTCCTGAAAATCGACGCTATACAACACGATTTTGGCCGAGTGCAAGCCGCCCAATTTCTGTTTGACCGATTCATTGATGATTCGGTAGTAGGGGATGGTGGACTCCCAACTCATTCCACCGATCAGACCAATTGTTTGCATGTCGCTGGCACTCCTGAAGTGATTGTTTGAGAGGTCTTCGTTTTTTGGTGGCGATGGGGTATGCTAATCGACAAAACCAATACAGTACCAATACACTTAATCAATTAATTTTAACTACTGTCATGCCGATATGACCAATACAGTTAACTTGCCTCATCGCACCGAGGTTTCAACGGACGCCCGCCCACAACTTGCGCTGGCAAGTCTGCAGATATTGTCGCGCGCCGGCAGTTCCTGAAGTTTTTCAAACGCGAAATCGACAAGGCTTGAAATTGCTTTGTTCATCCCCATGTCCACTGTGGTTCGACACGCTATGGGCGACCGCAGCACGAAATTGCCGCCGAGATATTGTCGGCGAGCGAGAAAAATAGATTAACAGACAACTTTTTAATTGACTCTTGAGGTAAAAATGGCCGTATCCGAAAAGCAAACCCTTGGTTTCCAAGCAGAGGTTAAGCAACTATTGCAATTGATGATTCACTCCTTGTACTCGAACAAGGAAATTTTCTTGCGCGAATTGATTTCCAACGCCTCCGACGCCGCCGACAAACTTCGTTTTGAAGCAATGCACAATGGCGCGCTGTTTGAAAGCGACCCCGACCTCAAGATCACCGTCGGCTTCGACAAAGCCGCTCGCACCATCACCATTTCGGACAACGGCGTCGGCATGAGCCGCGACGAAGCGATTGAACACCTCGGCACCATTGCCAAATCCGGCACCAAGGAATTCTTTTCGAAACTGTCCGGCGACCAGCAAAAAGACGCGGCGCTAATCGGACAATTCGGCGTCGGCTTNNGGCGTGCGCTGGGAATCGGCCGGCGAAGGCGACTTCAGCGTAGAGGCCATCGACAAGCTTGCGCGCGGCACCAACATCACGCTGCATCTGCGCGAAGGCGAAGACGAGTTCCTGTCTTCATGGAAACTCAAATCCATTATTCGCAAGTACTCGGATCACATCTCCCTTCCGATCCTGATGAAGAAAGAAGAGTGGGACGAAGAGCAGAAAGCAACCGTCGTCAAAGACGAACTGGAAACGATCAACCAGGCCAGTGCATTGTGGGCGCGCAGCAAGTCCGACATCACGCCTGAGCAATACACGGAATTCTACAAGCACGTCGCCCACGATTTTCAAGAGCCTCTGACCTACACGCACAACCGCG
>PKWO01000563.1 GCA_003132085.1 Oxalobacteraceae bacterium
ATCCCGGCATCCTCGATTTTCAGGATGCGCGCTACGGCCCGATCACCTACGACGTGGTGTCGCTGCTGCGTGACGCATACATTCAATGGGATGAAGAGATCGTACTGGATCTGGCAATACGCTATTGGGAGCGCGCCAAGCGTGCTGGGCTGCCGGTAAATCCGGACATCGATTCGTTCTACCGGGACTTCGAATTCATGGGCTTGCAGCGCCATTTGAAAATTCTTGGTATCTTTACCCGCTTGCTTCNNAGATCTGCCGCCGGTGATGACCTACATCCGCAACGCGGCAAATCGCTACAAAGTGCTCAAGCCGCTGGTGCGCTTGCTGGATGAGTTGGAAGATAAAGCGCCGCAGGTAGGCTACACTTTTTAGGAAAAAATGAAAGCCATGATTTTCGCTGCCGGACGCGGCGAGCGGATGCGTCCGCTTACCGACACCTGTCCGAAACCGCTGCTGAAAGTACGCGGCCGGCCATTGATCGTATGGCAAATCCTGAACCTGGTTCGCGCGGGAATCACCGATATCGTGATCAACCATTCGCATCTGGGACAGATGATCGAGGAAACGCTCGGAAGCGGCCGGCAATTCGGCGCCAGCATTGCGTATTCCGCCGAAACAAGTCCGCTGGAAACTGCCGGCGGCATCGCGCAGGCACGACATTTATTGGGCGATGCGCCTTTTGTCGCAGTATCGGCCGACATTTATTGCCCGCATTTCAATTTCGAACAAGTCAAAAACACGCTTGAAGACAACGACGTATGGAACAATCCTCATCCGCCGGACAAACGCGACGTCGCCTGGCTCTATCTGGTCAAGAATCCCGACTTTCATCCCGATGGCGATTTCGCACTCAATAGTTTCTCGATTGCCAATAAAGGCGACCCACGCTACACGTTTGCCAATATCGGCGTTTATCGTCCGGAGATATTCGATGCTATCATTCCCGGTCAGCACGCCAAGCTTGCGCCCATCCTGCGCGAGTATGCGGACCGCGGCCAAGTGGGCGGCGAAGTGTATCGCGGCGACTGGTTCAACGTCGGCACCCCCGAACAGTTGGCTCACTTGAATACTCCGTTCAATGAAAGAACACCGTGATGATGGCATTTCTAAAAATGGTAGCGAGCCGCTCAATGTCGGGCCGCGCAGTAAATATTCAGAGGGGCCGATGAAGTCGTATGCGGCCAGACGCGCGAAGCTGATCGCCCGCATGCGCGCAGATGGCGGGGGGGTGGCAATTATCCCGACTTCGCATGAAGTCATGCGCAATAGCGACGCCGACTACCCTTACCGCCATGACAGCTATTTTTACTATCTCTCCGGATTCACCGAACCGGAAGCGGTGATCGTGCTGGTAGCGGGCGAGACCCCGCAAGCGATCCTGTTTTGCCGCGAAAAAGAGTTGGAACGCGAGATATGGGACGGCTTTCGCTATGGCCCCGAAGGAGCGCGTAGCGCGTTCGGCTTCGACGCCGCATTTCCAATTTCGGCACTGGACATCGAGATGCCCAAATTACTCGCCGATTCGCCGGCCTTGTACTATGGGCTGGGCAGCGATGCCAAACTGGATGCGCAGGTTCAATCCTGGCTTGGCGCGGTACGCCGCCAAGCCCGTTCGGGCGTCAGTGCCCCGGCCCGGTTGCATGACATTCACGTGCTGTTGAACGAGATGCGCCTGTTCAAGGACGCCGATGAAATGGCCAGCATGAAGCGGGCGGCGGCGATTTCGGCCGAGGCGCACGCGCGCGCGATGCGCTTCTCGCGTCCCGGTTTGACCGAGTATCAAGTCGAAGCCGAGCTGTTGCACGAATTTCGCCGTCATGGATCGGACGCGCCCGCGTATACCTCGATTGTTGCCGCTGGAACCAACGCCTGCGTGTTGCACTACCGCGCCGGTTCGGCTGTTCTGAAAGAAGGCGAGCTGGTATTGATCGATGCCGGCTGCGAATTCGAAAGCTATGCGTCGGATATCACGCGCACCTACCCGGCAAACGGCACATTTTCGGAACCGCAAAGAACCTTGTACGAGATCGTGCTGGCCTCGCAGACGGCGGCAATTGCCGCGGTCAAACCCGGCAATCGCTTCAATGATCCACATGACGCCGCAGTGCGGGTGCTGGTTCAAGGCATGCTCGATACCGGCCTGCTCGACAAAAATAAACTGGGCTCGCTCGACGATGCGGTCGCCAACGGCGACTACCGCCGGTTCTATATGCATAGAACCAGTCACTGGATCGGCATGGATGTGCACGACGTCGGCGATTATCGCGAGGCCGGAGAAGCGAAATCGGCGCCGCACGAAAAGCCGTGGCGCATACTTCGTCCCGGCATGGCGCTGACGGTGGAACCCGGCATCTATGTGCGGCCCGCACCTGACGTACCCGAGCAATACTGGAATATCGGCATCCGCATCGAAGACGATGCATTGGTCACTGAAAGCGGCTGCGAGATCATTAGCAGCGACGCGCCCAAGACCGTTGCCGATATCGAATCCACGATGCGCCATTGACCGATTGCCGAGCACCATGACCGACTTCGACATCGTAGTCTGCGGCGCCGGCCCGGTCGGGCTGGCGCTCGCACTGCTGCTGGTCAAGCGCGGCGTGAGTGCCAAACGCATTGCGGTCATCGACGCCAAGCGCATCGCGCAAGTCGCCGGCGACTTGCGCGATG
>PKWO01000354.1 GCA_003132085.1 Oxalobacteraceae bacterium
TAAAGTGAAGCCGGTCATTGAATTTGAGCGCAAATAAGCCTCCGGCGAAGGTGGACAGAAAACTTGCGACAGAAAATAGGACGGCAATCATCGAGTCAATTCAATCCATTGTGTTATGACACCACTTCTGGCCAAAGGGCATGATGTGGCAATGATAGCCCTCGCGATATAAGGACTGCATTTCCTGGCTGGTGGGGTTGACGATGGTGCCCGGCGGTGGATCAGGAATAGGTTTGTCGGCGGCGGTTGTCGCTGTTGCGTCTATACGGCGCGCCAAGTGATCATAGCGCGCGCCGGCGCGCGCGTCTCCCGCCAGCTTTACCCGTGCATACCACTCCAGGGCTTGTCTTTGATCGGTCTCAGTTCCATTTTGCAGGGTATCTGCCAACGCAAGCTGAGCTTCAGTCAGGCCGTGATCGGACGCCTTTCGTAAAAGAAAAAGCGCCTTATCCGGCTGTTCTTTTCTATCCAATCCATAGAGCAAGCACAGACCCTTGCGATAGTCATCCAATGCAGAAGATGTATTTTTCCGTTTTAGAGCGGCGCAGTGTGGCGCGACTGCTGCGCGACGTTGGTTGTCATTCATCACGATATCCATATCCACCGCCAACGCCACGCGCGCATGCAATGCCAGTACCAGTGAGGTTCCCGCAATAGCGAGTCTGTGCGTTCGATGTGTCATATCACGTGGTGCCGCGCTAATTAGCGGAAGAAAGTACCGCATTCGACATCTTGTAGAACAGACCGGTTGGATCATTTCCTAATACGCTCAATTTTCCGCTGATCACAATCGGCTCAAAACCATATTTGATCGGCGCGCTGCTTTTCACCTCGACCACGCCCTCGGGGCCGGCCGGCATGCAATAGGGGCAGGTTGCCGAATTGACCGAAATGAGGAAGTGCTTTTGACTCTTTCCAGGATCCAAGGGCATCATGAACCCCTGGAGTTGCACCTGTTGACCGTTGAGCGCGAGCACCTCCTTCGCAAAAGTCGGAATAATGCGGTCCTTGGTGGTTTTAAAGTCCACTCTCGCCAAAATTTCCCAGGAAACCACGCCTTTGATATCCTGTAATTGTGGAACTATCTGCAAGCCGGGCGCTGCGGCGACCGCTTGCTGACTCGGCCCTTTGGCGCCAATTGCTGCCTTGTCGGCCGCAAATGAAGCGGTGCAAACGAGGCAAGTCGCTAATATCAATGCACGCATGATCTTTTCCTTTAACAGTTCGTTACCGGTGCCTTGCGGCAACCGAAAAATGAATCGGGCGATCTCCTTATACCTTGCAAGCAAGGAGATCGTGTTGACTTCTACTGCTCGTGGGTATGCTTCATGCCGCAGAATTTCCCTATCGCCAGCCCCTTGCAGGTTTTCGCCAGTTCGGCGTTGCAAATTTCTTCGTCGGTTCCGGCTTCCATGCACTTGGCCGCAGCTTCATGAGCCGCCGCAATCGTCCTGTGCTGTACGATCTCGCGCTTGGTCTGCGCGGGATCATCTGCGGCCACGGCGGTGAACGCTACGCTGGCCATTACTATCGTCAATAGGTATTTCATGAAAATCCTCCTCAAAAAATTAATGCGCTAGGGTGGTGGCAATGTCGGTGCGATACGCACGAATTGCCGGAATCAATGCCGACAGCAGGCCGACCGCTGCCGCCACTGCCAACAGCCATGCTTCGTCGGGACTCACCATCCAGCCGGATAGAGTTAAATTCTGATCGTCGGATAGTGCGCGCCCGAGTACCTCTACCGCGATATGGCCCAACCCCCAGCCTACAAACGCGCCGCCGACCGCCAATAACAATCCTTCGAATAGCAGCAAGGTGAATAACTTGATCGGTGGTGCGCCCAAGGTGCGCAAAATCGCCAGATCGGTCTTGCGTTCCTCCAGCGCGTTGTAAAGCGCGACAAACATCGACAGCGCCGCAGAGAACAGAACGATCAGCGCAATGCCGCGTAACACTTCCACGCCCACCCCCAAAAGCCGGAATAGCTTGGCGGCTTCGAGTGCGGGCTGTGCGGCCTGCAGATCGGTTTGGCTATTGATGTAACGCGGCATCGTGACGGTTGCAAGTGGCGACGCATATTGAACGAGCAGCGCGGTCAATTCGCGATCGGCATCCATTGCCTCTTTTTCCTCTTTGTTGTTGACGTCAATACCGTTGACGACTTCGTGTACCTTCCACACCGAATCGACTGGTGTCAGCACCAGGCGATCAAGCACGGTACCGGTAGGTTTCAAAATGCCGACAATTTGGTAAGGCGCATTTTTGTGGACCTCGCCGCCCCTCGACAAGCCGTGCGAGCCGACGAACGTTGCGCCGACGACTGCTCCGGTCCTTTCGGCCGCCTTTGCGCCAAACACCGCTTGCATCGGCGCATCGAACAATCTCCCGGTGGCGATCTCGCCGTCGTAATGTGTGACGTAATCGTGATTGGTGCCGACAATCCGAAACCCTTGATAACTATCGCCGAGCGCCAGTGGGATCACCTTTTTTATCAAACGATTCTTTTCCAATAGCGCCTGCGTGGCCAAGGGAATATTGCCGGTCGGCGTATCGATGTGGTAAATCGACGATAGGATGAGCTGCAAAGGCGAGCCCTTTGCGCCCACCACCAAGTCAATGCCTTGCGCATCGCGCATCGCGCTATCTTCCAATTGTTTGGAAGCCGACAAGACAAAGGTCATCATCGCGATGCCGACCGCCATCAAAATGATATTGAGCGTGGTGGCGAGCGGTTTGAAACGCAGCGACTTTAATGCCAACGAAATGCTATTCATCGCGCCCCCCGTCTGCGGCGGTCATGCCGGCCAAACGCAATACCGTCGCGGATGGCAACGCAGTTAATACGCGCGCATCGTGCGTGGCGACGATGAGCGATGCGCCGACCTCGGTTGCCTGGGTGGTCAGCAGTTCAATCACGGACGAACATGCGGCGTCGTCCAGATTGGCGGTCGGTTCATCCGCCAGCAGTAATTGAGGCCGGTTGAATACCGCCCGGGCGATGGCGACACGTTGCTTCTGACCACCGCTTAGCTGGTGCGGATAAGATTTGACTTTGTCGCTTAAGCCCAAGGCCAGCAGCAAGGTCTCGGCACGTCTGTTATCGGCGGCCGTGTCATTTGCGTAATTCGAGAGCAGCAAATTGTCGGCGACGTTCAAACTGGGCACCAGCGCCAAACGCTGCGGTAAGAAGCCAATCGTTTTGCCGCGCCACGTATCTTTTCCTCTTTGCGACAGGTCTTTGATTTCCGTCCCGTTGATTTGCAAGTGTCCGGCCTGTGGCGTGAGAATGCCGGCCAGCAAATGAAGAAAAGTCGATTTTCCGCAGCCCGACGGACCAAGGATGATTGCATGCCGGCCGCTATCAAGATGAAATGCATCCACGGTTAACACCGGATGCACATTGTAGCGGTAGCTAATATTCGAAGCATCGATCATAGGACATACCTTTTCATGCATCTGAATACCGACCATGTCGTGACTGTCCGAGCGACTGGGTTGCACGACGCACTCGTCCACACCGCGCTATGGCGCTGAGGAAGAATGCCAGAGCCATGCAGAAAGGGACGCCATGCATGGCGCCCGAAGGGAACACACGGACTACTTGATCAATATTCAGTAAATTGAAACGAGCGACAAATCTGCGGCACAAAATTCCGTGCGTTGCCGATTTGATGCAAGATGATTTACAACGATGGGTGGCGCGGTGGCGCTTGGGAATGCGGAATGAGATAGCTTTGTCGCGCCAGGAAGAAATAAAACGGTAACGGTGCGACTTGATAATACAGAATGGTCAGCGTGGGCGCTACATCAATACTGACGGCGGGGGTGCCGGACGGCAAATGTGCTGCAAGATTGCAGCTCACGCATTCATGCGACTCTTCGGTGATGTCATGGTTGTGGAATCCCATGCCCATCAGTTGCGCAACAAAAACAATCATCGCAATATAGAGCGCGCCCCGAGCAATCCGGTTCGCAAAGCGATGATTGAAATGTTGGCTACCTAACAGCATTGCGGACAAATTCCTTTAATGAGGAAATTGACTTCCTGGCTACTAAAACCAGGGGGGAGTGAAATGTTGCGAGGTAATTTTACCTTGTTAAAACAGGTGATTGTCGCGCATTTTGAACATTGGAAATGCGCGTGCTCGTGTGACGCATGCGCGCTACCCGCGCTAAAACGCCAAACCTGGTCGGCACCAGCTACTTTGTGTATCAGTTCCCTTTCTGCCAGCCAGTCCAATACGCGATAAAGCGTGACGGAATCGATAGGTTCTTTAATGCCCAGTTCCTGTTCAATTTCGTTATGGGTAAATGAACGAGAGTATTTCAGGAGGAAAGCCAATACCCGCACGCGCGCCGCGGTGACGCGGGATTGCGTCTCTTTAATGAGTGCTTCTGCTTGGCTGTGATATGACATCGATTCTAGGTTAAATGCAACTAAGTTGCGAAATAGTAGCATTAAAACTCCAACTACAATTTGTATTTGACTTTATCGTGCATCTTTTCCCTTTGCCAGTCGTCATTTGAGGAATGTAAGTAATTGCTGGTTACGCTACCTCACGCTTTAACGATCCACGGTTGCGTTGCAAGTCGTTTGCCCGTTCGGGTCTCGCCCGACCAATTTGGCCTCACGCCTTGGGCGATCCCGTAATATCTGATGTCGGCGGTTGTCCTTCATCTTGTTCCACTCTCTGCATTCGACAAGCGTGCGGAGACAACCGATGCAGAATCCGGATTTGCCTTCGAACCTACACACTTCGACACACTGAGATTTGACGCTCATGCCGTCACTTGTTGCTTGGTGTTGACTTCGACCGTGATGTGCGACAGTCCTTTGATTTGGCCCAAAGAGGTATGGTAGAAAGCCGGGCTGCGTTGCGTTTCCGTGGTAACCAAGGAAATGACGGCGCCAAAATGACCCGGGCCAAGTCGCCAAACATGCAAGTCCATCAGCTTATCGCCTGCCGTTTCAACGACGGAGCGCACTTTGCCGACGATCTTGTTGTCTAGATTTACGTCCAACAGGATCGCACCGGTATCGCGCACCAGTCCATACGACCAGTTGGCAATCACCAGCGCACCGACGATACCTGCCAGCGGGTCCATCCATAGCCAGCCAAACGTCTTGGCCAGGAGCAGGCCGATGATCGCCAGCACCGATACGGCAGCATCGGCAATGACGTGGATATACGCTGCACGCATGTTGTGGTCCCGCGCATCGACTCCATGGTTACGTTCCTCGAAGGTAACGGTGTGCTCACCATCGGACAGCTTGACCTCCACCTTGAATCCATGCGGCTCTGGAATATCCGTCGTCGATTCAAGGAACCCTGGCTTCTGCGTAAAGGCAAACACTTGGCGCACACCGTCTGGCCGGACGGTCGTCACGGTTACGTCTTGTGCGGCGATAAGGCTACCTTTTTCCTCTTGCTTGATGCGAAAAACGGGTGGAATACCTTCCTCAAAAATGGAGAGGGAAAGAACCCCAGCCGGCGTCTTGATGTGTTGCACCTCTTCAGCATGATCATGCTCGTCGTGGTCTTCATGACCGTGAGCATGGCCGGGACTATGTCCATGATGATCGCCACCGCTTAACAGCCAGGCACTCACTATGTTGACCATTAAGCCGACCACAGCAATGGGGATTGCCTCGCCAAAGTGAATCTGTACAGGTGACATGAACCGTGCTACCGCCTCGTAGCCGATCAGCAAGGCAATCATTGCCAGGATGATCGCGCTGGTAAATCCGGCAAGGTCGCCCAGCTTGCCGGTCCCAAACACGAAACGTTGATCGTTGACATGCTTGCGCGCATACGTGTAGGCAAGCGCAGCAATTAACATGGCACCGGCATGGGTAGACATATGCAGGCCGTCTGCTACCAGTGCTAGCGAGCCGAACATACTACCGCCGACGGTCTCGGCAATCATCATCGCACTGCATAGCACGATCACGCCCCACGTCTTGCGTTCGTTTTTTTCATGACCGGCGCCCAGGAACACATGGTCGTGCCTAACCCCAAACGGGGCATCGTAAAAATCATTCATTGCAGCCTCACCTAAAATAGCTATGTACAACCTCGATTAATTGCTCCCGCGCATCACCATGCTTTGCGCTATGCTCGGCATCCGCATCAACTAGGTGTGTGCGGATGTGGTCTTCCAAAACGACCGCCAGTAGGCCGTTCATCGCGCCTCGGCAACTGGTGATCTGCTGCAAAACCTCCATACATCCGCTTTCTTCTTCCAGAGCCCGCTCGATGGCATCGATCTGCCCGCGAATACGGCGTACTCGGTTCAGCAGCTTCCGTTTGTCTCGGATGGTATGGCTCATCAAGTGCTCCAAATTAGTATAGGGGGGTACACTATTATATGCCTGATTTCCAGAGAAAATTGTCGATAGGGCACGGAGTTAAGAAGGGGCAGAATAGGAATTCAGATCGTAATCCCGGCAAAACAGCTCGAGCAGACGTCAGATCTGACTGCTGCCATCGTCCGGCGCTTGAAGTAAAGCGAGCTGCAGGCACCAGATGGGCCTTGTGTAAAACGGCTTCGCCGTGCTTGGCGATCTGGCTCGATGTCGTTTTCCTGATTTTTTTCTTGGACAGGAAGTATGCTTTTCCGTTCGTCGCCCCGCCCTTCCATTCCGATTCACGGGAAGGGGCCGCGAGCACTCGGTGAGGCGAGCGGATGCCCGGACGAAAATGACAATGGAAAAAACGCATAAGCTGGTGGATTCGATCCGCAGCGACTACCTCGACAAGGTGATTGGGCAAGATATCTACCCGAGGATCACGGGCATATCCACGAAGGACAATCCGCTAGCGGTGGTCTGCGTATTCTTTCTGCGCAAGGCCACTAAATCCCTGGATGCCATATGCAGCCTTTGCGAGGCAGGCTTCCACGAGGATGCATTGGTGCTGGCGAGAGTCATCTTTGAACATGGCTTGAACGCGCAATACATGGCGGCGAAGCTTACCTTGGCGGAAAGCAGCAACGCCGCTTTGTCTTTCATTTACGATGGCGACGAGCAGCGCGTCACTAGGCTGGCGCATTTGATGAAACTCAAGAGCGAGGGAAAATGCTTGTCGTGGATTTCCGAGATCGAAGCGTCCAATCCTGTCCAGGCTCAAACCATGCAGAAGCCGGCAAATTTTGACAAAAAGAGCCTGGAAAAAATGGCGCTTGACGTGGGCGGGGAATGGGGATGTTGGTATCACTTTCTTTATTGGAGCGTGTCGAAATTGACCCACCCCAGCGGACTGGGCAGCCATACCTACCTTGAAGATGTGGACGTGGAATCTTCGGGCGCTTTGTCCGTCGCCTTGACATTGCACTACGCATTGGTCCGCGCCATGTTAGGCATGTTGGGCTTAGAGTCGTCGCATCCTGATTTGGAGGCAGCCGTCTTAAAGATCATAAAGCAGCCATAGCGGTAATTTGTATGGCGTGCTCGGCTGTAAAAGGATCGATGGTATCGATGTAGCGCATGGCAGACTTTGCGTCCGTCCAACCCACATACTCCATCAGCGTTTTCAGATTCCAACCATTTGATGCTGCCCAACTGAGGAAAGCTTCCCAAAAAATGTAAAAATAGAAAGAAAGCCATCTCAAAAACGACCATTCTAGGGGCGGAAGCCACGCGAATTTAGAAGAAAAAATAGGCTAATTTTACATTTTTGGGATATGCGGAGTTCAT
>PKWO01000543.1:0-4075 GCA_003132085.1 Oxalobacteraceae bacterium
ACGGCACCGAAGGCGCAAGTTCCCGGCTATCGGGTCGGCGGCAAGACCGGCACCGCCTACAAAGTGGTTGGCGGCGTCTACGCGATGCCGCGCAGATATGTCGCCACCTTTGCCGGCTTTGCGCCGGCCTCCAATCCGCGCCTTATTATCGCTGTGATGATCGATGAACCGGGCGGCGCGCTCCATTTCGGCGGTGATGTGGCTGCCCCGTTGTTCTCGGAAGTGGCCGCCAACGCTTTGCGTTCGATGAATGTCGCCCCCGACTCATCGGTGACCAACATCATTATTCCAGCCGACACGTCGGAAGAGGCCATGTGATGCCGGCTACCTCACAGTTGACTGCGACCCTGGCTTGGCTGCGCGCCAATGCGCCGGGCGCGCAACTATCGGCGGATTCGCGCAGCATCGCGCCGGGCGACGTGTTTGTTGCTTATCCGGTGATCGGCGCCGACGGCCGCCAACATATAGAGCATGCGATCCAGCAAGGTGCGCGGGCGATCCTGTATGAAGCGGACGGCTTCGATTGGAATGCCGGATCGGATGTTCCGCATTTGGCGGTGCCGGGTTTGAATAACGCGGTCGGGCAAATTGCCAATGCCTATTACGGTCAGCCGGATAGCAAGATGTTCACTATTGCCGTGACAGGCACCAATGGCAAGACCTCTTGCACGCAATGGCTAGGCTACGCCCTGTCGGGCCTGGGTGAGCCGACCGCCGTGATCGGCACGCTCGGCATCGGACTATTCAAGCGTGGCGCTCACGACGAATTCCAGAGCACCGGCTACACCACGCCGGATGCGGTGCTCTTGCAGCGCAGACTGGCGAAGATGCGTGATGCCGGCGCTGTCGCTTTGGCGGTCGAGGCGTCCTCCATCGGCTTGCATCAGGCGCGTTTGAGCGGATTGCATTTCAATGTGGCGTTATTCACCAATTTCACGCGTGATCATCTGGACTACCATGGCGACGAGGAGGCCTACGAGGCTGCCAAGACCATGTTGTTCGATTGGCACGGATTGCAGCACGCGGTGGTCAACCTGGATGACGATATGGGTTTGCGCTTGATCCAGCGTTTGAAACGCAAGGCGCCGTCAACCTTGATTATCGGCTATACGCTGCAAGGCAGGGCGGTCGAGGGTGTCGCCACCCTGAGCGCCGCCGATATCCGCACCAGTCATGCGGGAACCGTGTTTCGTCTGGATTCCCCGTATGGGGCATCGCAGGTAAAAACGCAATTGGTCGGCTCGTTCAACGTCAGCAATGTATTGGGCATCATTGGCGTGCTGCTTGCCAAAGGGATTGCCTGGCGTCTGGCCTTGGAGGCCGCGGAAGCGCTGGCAGCGGTACCTGGCCGGATGCAGCAACTCGGCGGGCAGGAGGCGCCGTTGGTCGTCATCGATTATGCGCATACGCCGGATGCACTGGAAAAAACGTTGGCATCGCTACGCCAGGTGGCGCAACAGCGCGGCGGACAGTTGTGGTGCGTATTCGGTTGCGGAGGCGACCGCGATCCAGGCAAGCGTCCGCAAATGGGTGCAATAGCGCTGGCGGCGGATCATGTGGTGGTAACCAGCGATAATCCTCGTAACGAAAATCCGGCTGCGATCATCGCAGACATTACCGCCGGCATGAGCGAGGCGAAAGAGCCGCCGCAGATATTCGAAGATCGTGCCGCCGCCATTTTATGGGCGGTCAAGCACGCTGCCCGGCCCGACGTGGTTTTGTTGGCCGGCAAAGGGCATGAAACCTACCAGGAAATCAAGGGTCGCAAGCTGCCGTTTCTTGACGCCGATCACGCTGCGCTGGCGCTGGCCGCGTGCGTCACATTCAAGGGGCCCGGCTGATGAAATCAACGTTGTTCGATCTGCAGCCCTGGCTTTCAGCCGCCGCCGCGACGGCCGACGCCGAATTTGACGGGGTGTCGACCGATAGCCGCAAGGTCGCACCTGGCAATCTGTTCGTTGCATTGCGCGGCGAGCATTTCGATGCGCATGCGTTCCTGGAGCAGGTCGAGGCCCAAGGCGCTGCGGCAGCGGTGGTGGAGCGTCTGCCGATCGACTCGAAAATTCCTGCTTTGGTGGTTCCGGACACCCGGATCGCACTGGCTGAAATCGCGCGGCATTGGCGCCGTCAATTTTCCGTGCCGGTGATCGGCGTAACCGGCAGCAACGGCAAAACCACGGTCAAGGAAATGATAGCCGCCATTTTGGCGGTGGCGGTGGGCAAGCATCAATTTCTCGCCACGAGCGGCAATTTGAACAACGACATCGGCGTACCGCTGACCGTGTTGCGTCTGGATGGAAGCTGTCGCGTCGCCGTGATCGAGCTGGGGATGAACCATCCCGGCGAAATTGCCGTGCTGGCCGGCATCGCCGAACCTACGCTAGGCCTGGTCAACAATGCACAACGCGAGCATCAGGAATTCATGGCCAATGTCGAAGCAGTGGCCAAAGAGAACGGGGCTGTGCTAAGCGGCTTGCCGGCTAACGGCATTGCCGTCTTCCCGGCGGACGATCCATTTACGCCGCTTTGGCGTGAGTATGCGGGGAATGTCGGCCGGCGCACCATCACGACATTCGGTTTGTCGGCCGACGCCGATGTGACATGCAGTTATCAATTGCAGAAATTTGGCAGCGATTTGGTCATCAAGACTTCCAAACATCAGTTTCCGGTGCATCTTTCGGCGGCCGGCCTGCACAATATCCGCAACGCCTTGGCGGCAGCCGCTTGCACGCTGGCCATTGGTATTCAGCCGGAGGCCGTGATGCGTGGCTTGGAGTCATTCGCACCGGTGTCGGGACGGCTGCAACAGAAAACCAGCCGCATCGGTTCGCTGGTGATCGATGATACTTACAACGCCAATCCGGATTCGGTCCGGGCCGCCATTGATGTGTTGGCCAACGCATCGGCGCCGCGTGTGCTGGTATTGGGTGACATGGGAGAAGTGGGCGACGACGGCAGGAAATTTCATGAAGAGATAGGTGCGTATGCGCACGGACGCGGCATCGAACACCTGTTTACCCTCGGTGATCAGGCGCGTCACTGTAGCAGTGCGTTCGGCGTGCGGGCCGCGCACTATGACGATATAGAGCACTTGAAACAAGCGGTCGACGATATTTTGACGCCGGCGACCACCATATTGATCAAGGGTTCGCGTTTCATGAAGATGGAGCGGGTGGTCCAACATCTGCTCGGACAACCAGTACTACAACAGGAATCACACTAATATGCTGCTCTGGCTGGCACAATATTTTCAACAGGATCTGGGGCCGTTGCGGGTCTTCAATTTCATCACGTTTCGCGCGGTGTTCGCGACCTTGACCGCGCTTGCCATCGGTTTGTTTTCCGGACCTGCGGTGATTCGCATGCTGGCGCGTTTAAAAGTCGGGCAGGCGGTCCGGCTGGACGGTCCGCAAACGCATCTGGTCAAGAGCGGCACGCCGACCATGGGCGGCGTCCTCATCCTGATTGCCATCGGCATTGCCACGTTGCTATGGGCCGACTTGAGCAACCGCTTTATCTGGCCGGTACTGATCGTCACGCTTGGCTTCGGCGCGGTTGGCTGGGTTGACGATTACCGCAAGGTGGTGTTCAAGGATCCGGAAGGCATGCGCTCCCGGGAGAAATATTTCTGGCAGTCGGTGATAGGCATCATTGCCGCGCTCTATCTCGCATTTTCAGTTTCGGCGCCGACCAACACCAAGGTGTGGGAATTGTTCGTCGCATGGGTCGGCTCGGGCTTTAACATGGATTTGCCGCCCAAGGCGGATCTGATCGTGCCGTTTTTCAAGACCATCAGTTATCCACTCGGCGTGTGGGGGTTCATCGCGCTGACGTATTGCGTGATTGTCGGCACCAGCAATGCGGTCAATTTTACAGACGGCCTGGATGGACTGGCGATTATGCCGACCGTTATGGTCGGTTCGGCGCTGGGTCTGTTTGCCTACCTGACCGGCAGTGCGGCATATTCGAAATACCTATTCATTCCGCACATTCCCGGGGCGGGCGAACTGCTGATATTTTGCGGGGCGATGGCGGGGGCCGGTTTGGCCTTCCTCTGGTACAACGCCCATCCGGC
>PKWO01000543.1:4120-14751 GCA_003132085.1 Oxalobacteraceae bacterium
TGCATCACCATTTTGAGCAAAAGGGCTGGAAGGAATCGCAAGTAGTGGTGCGATTCTGGATTATCACCATGATGCTGGTGTTGTTTGGCTTGTCCACTTTGAAGCTGCGCTAATGAATTACCAAGGCAAACACGTTCTGGTGCTGGGTTTGGGTGAATCCGGGCTGGCTATCGCACATTGGCTTGCCCGCTGCGGCGCCGCAGTGCGGGTTGCCGACACGCGCGACGCGCCTACGCGCCTGCAGTCGTTGCGTGACATGCTGCCGCAGGCGGAATTCGTCGCCGGACCTTTTGATCCGACACTGCTGGCGGGCATCGATTTTGTCGCACTCAGCCCTGGACTGGCCCCGGCGCGCGAGCTGGCCACGATTATTCCAGCGGCGCAAGAGCGCGGCATTCCGCTGTGGGGCGAGATCGAGTTATTTGCACAGGCGCTTGCCGCACTCGGCCAGACGCAAAACTACAGGCCGAAGCTGATCGCCATCACCGGCACTAACGGCAAAACCACCGTGACCAGCTTGGTGGGGCTATTGTGCCGACGTGCCGGCCTCAAAACCCAGGTGGCCGGCAATATCAGCCCGGCCGCGCTGGACGTATTGCGCGCTGCGCTGGATGCGGACGATTTACCGCAGGTTTGGGTACTGGAGTTATCCAGCTTTCAGCTTCACGCTACTTACAGTCTCCAAGCCGATGCCGCTACCGTGCTCAATGTCACGCAGGACCACCTCGACTGGCACGGCGACATGGCCTCTTACGCGGCAGACAAGGCACGAATATTCGGTTCGCACACGGTCCGGGTATTGAATCGCGATGACCCGGAAGTCATGCGAATGGCATCGCTGCTGGTATCGTCGGTCAGTTTCGGCAAGGATGAACCGCAACAGGCCGACTGCTTCGGTCTGGTATGTGAAAACGGGGTGCAATGGTTGAGCGTTGCCGTTTCCGCCGAAGAGGAGGAAAAGAAGCGGCGCAAGAAAGCGCGCGTCGAACACCCGCCGGTATCGATCAACCGCTTGATGCCCGCCGACGCGCTCAAAATTAGAGGGCAGCATAACGCGCTGAATGCCTTGGCCGCGCTGGCCTTGTGCCGCGCAATCGGATTGCCGCTGGCGCCGTTGTTGCATGGTTTGCGGGACTATCATGGCGAGCCGCACCGGGTCGAATTGGTGACCACGATAGGCGGCGTCGAATACTATGACGATAGCAAGGGCACCAATGTTGGCGCTACAGTTGCCGCATTGAACGGGCTCGGAGCCGATCGCGGCGGCGATAGCAAACACTTACTATTAATTGCCGGCGGTGACGGCAAAGGGCAGGACTTTGCACCATTGGCAGAACCGGTTTCCCGGTATGTACGTGCGGTAATGCTGATTGGCGCCGATGCCGGCGCGATAGGCGCCGCATTCGCAACCACGACGGCGGACCTGATCGCTTGCGCCAGTTTGCAAGAGGCCGTGCAAAAAGCGGCGGCGCTGGCGCAATCCGGTGATGCGGTGTTGCTATCGCCGGCGTGCGCCAGTTTCGACATGTTCGATAGCTACGCACACCGGGCTCAGGTGTTTGTCGCCGCGGTGCGCGAGTTGGCCATGGCGCGCGGAGAGATCGTGCTATGAAATTCACGATGCCATCTTCCGCCGGCGCGGCGGCGGTCAATCCGCTGGATGGGGTCGCCCAGCGTTCGAAAATGATGGAATACGATCAGCCGTTGGTATGGGTGATTCTGTTGCTCATGCTGTTTGGCATGGTGATGGTGTACTCGGCGTCGATATCGTTGCCTGACTCTCCCAAATTTGCCAATTACAAGAATACCTATTTCTTGCAGCGGCAGGCCATATTTATCGGCGTCTCCATGATTGCCGGATTGTTGACCTTCCGGGTGCGGATCGAAACCTGGCAACGCTTGGCCCCCTATTTGTTCGTCGGAACCTTGATTTTGCTGGCGCTGGTGTTGATTCCCGGCATCGGTAAAGGTGTGAACGGCGCCAAACGATGGTTGTCGTTCAAGGTGTTCAATTTGCAGCCTTCGGAGCTGATGAAGCTGTTTGTGGTCTTGTACGCCGCCGATTACACCGTGCGCAAACAACAGTTTATGCACCAATTGACTAAAGGCTTCATGCCGATGGCGGCGGCAGTCGGGTGCGTTGGTTTATTGCTGTTGCTGGAGCCGGATCTCGGCGCGTTTGGCGTAATCGTCTGCATTGCGATGGGCATCCTCTTTCTGGGTGGCATCAATGGAATTTGGTTTGGCGGCATTGGGGCCACCCTGGTCGGGATTTTTAGTCTGGTGATCGTGTTGTCGCCGTGGCGCCGGGAACGCATCTTTGCTTACCTGAATCCCTGGGTGGAAGAGAATGCGTTGGGTAAAGCCTATCAATTGTCGCATTCGTTGATTGCGTTCGGGCGTGGCGAGCTGTTTGGCGTCGGTCTCGGCGGCAGCGTGGAAAAATTGAATTATCTGCCGGAAGCGCATACGGATTTCTTGCTTGCCGTGATCGGCGAAGAGTTGGGTTTCGTCGGCGTACTGGTGGTAGTGTTGCTGTTTTATTGGATACTGAAACGCGCCTTCGACATCGGCCGCCAAGCCATTGCAATGGACATGACCTTTGCCGGTTTGACTGCCAAAGGAATTGGTATCTGGATAGGCGTGCAGGCATTTATCAATATGGGCGTCAACCTGGGTCTGCTGCCCACCAAGGGGCTTACCTTGCCACTGATGAGTTATGGAGGATCCGGCGTGTTGATCAATTGCGTCGGCCTGGCTATCCTGTTGCGCATCGACTACGAAAACCGCGTTCTCATGAGAGGGGGGCGCATATGAAACGTCTGTTGATCATGGCGGCAGGAACGGGCGGCCATATATTTCCCGGACTGGCCATTGCGGACGCGATGAAGGCGCGTGGCTGGCAAGTGTCTTGGCTGGGCACGACGCACGGCATGGAATGCGACATCGTGCCCAAGCACGGGGTCGAGATGGATACGATCGAGTTTATGGGCTTGCGCGGCAAAGGATTGCGTCATACGCTGCGCGGGGCGTTCAGATTGGCGCCGAGTTTTACCAACTGTTTCAGGATACTTGCGCGCCGCAAGCCGGACGTAGTGCTTGGGATGGGCGGTTACGTTACCGTGCCCGGCGGCGTGATGGCGAAATTGCGCGGCGTGCCGCTGGTGCTGGTCAACGCAGATGCCGCCCTGTTGCTGTCGAATAAAACATTGACCCCGCTTGCCAAACGCGTGCTATTTGGCTTTCCGGCAGATTTCGGACCCGCAGCGGGCAAGGCAACCGTGACCGGAAATCCGGTTCGCAAGGATATTCTTGATCTGCCGCTACCCGCCGAACGCTATGCTTCACGCAGCGGCCCGCTACGCATATTGATCGTCGGCGGCAGTCTGGGCGCGAAAGCCCTGAACGATTGTTTGCCGCTGGCGCTGGCCGCCCTGCCGCTCGACATGCGGCCCATCGTGACGCATCAATCCGGCAAGCAGCACGTCGATGCACTGCGCGCGGCCTATGCGCACGCCCAAGTCGACGCGGAAGTGGTGGATTTCATCGACGACATGGCGCACCGCTATGCGGAAGCCGATTTGGTGATCTGCCGGGCCGGCGCGATTACCGTCTCGGAACTGACCGCAGCGGGAATCGCCAGCGTGTTGGTGCCCTTCATCGCATCGACCACCACGCACCAGCGAGACAATGCGCGCTGGATGGCTCATCACCAGGCGGCGATCCATTTGCCGCAAAGCGAATTGAGCGCGGAGCGGCTGGCCGCGTTGCTGAAAAAAATGACGCGCGAGACGTGCCGGAAGATGGCTGAAGCGGCCTACGAAAACGGCCGTCGGGACGCGACCGAAGCGATTGCAAATATAGTGGAAAAGTTGGCAGGATCGGCAGGTTTGGCATGAAACATAAAGTACGAAACATTCATTTTGTCGGCATTGGCGGCTCTGGCATGAGTGGCATTGCCGAAGTATTGCTCAATCTGGGGTATACCGTTTCCGGTTCCGACCTGGGCAACAACGCGGCAACGCAGCGGTTGGCCGGTCTTGGCGCAAAAATAAGCCTGGGACATGCCGCGGAAAATATCGCCGGTGCCGATGCCATTGTGACGTCGAGCGCAGTCAAATCAGATAACCCGGAAGTCGTTGCCGGGCGCGCGAAGCGTATTCCCATCGTGCCGCGGGCGATGATGCTGGCAGAGTTGATGCGTCTGAAAAGCGGCATAGCAATTGCCGGCACCCACGGCAAAACCACGACCACCAGCCTGGTGGCGAGCATTCTCGCGGAGGGCGGGCTTGACCCTACCTTTGTCATCGGCGGACGCCTGAACAGCGCCGGCGCCAATGCGAAACTGGGGGAGGGCGACTTTATCGTGGCCGAGGCTGATGAGTCCGACGCGTCCTTCCTGAATTTGTCGCCGGTGATCGAAGTGATTACCAATATCGATGCCGATCATATGGAAACCTATGATCACAGCTTTGCTAAATTAAAGCAGGCTTTCATCGAGTTCACCCAGCGTTTGCCATTCTACGGCATCGCGGTGCTCTGTCTGGATGATCCGAATGTGCGCGAAATCATGCCGTTCGTATCCAAGCCGATTTTGACCTACGGCTTCCATGAACAGGCGCAGGTGCGGGCGATAGATGCCAGGGCAGTCGGCGGTCACATGGAGTTTACCGTGATCCAGGACGACTATCCGCCGATGGCGGTTCGCCTGAATCAACCCGGGATGCACAACGTGCAAAATGCTTGTGCGGCAATCGCCATAGCACGTGAACTGAACGTGTCTGACGGTGCTACCCAGAAAGCCTTGTCTGAATTCAACGGCGTCGGCCGTCGTTTCACCCGCTATGGCGAAATCAAACTGCCTGATGTCGATGCGATAGCACGCGGTTCTTTTGCGCTGGTCGACGATTACGGTCATCATCCCGTCGAGACCGCTGCAACGCTGGCCGCCGCGCGCGGCGCCTACCCCGGCAGGCGGCTGGTGTTGGCGTTCCAGCCGCATCGCTACACGCGCACGCGCGACCTGTTTGAAGATTTTGTGAAAGTGCTTTCGTCTTGCGATGTGCTGGTATTGGCCGAAGTATACTCAGCCGGCGAGCAGCCGATAGTCGCTGCCGATGGCCGCGCGCTGGCACACGCCTTGCGTGTGCGGGGGAAGGTGGACCTGACATTCGTCGAGGATATAGCCGACATGCCGGAAACCATACTCAATATGCTCAAGGATGGCGATGTCGTCATCACAATGGGTGCCGGTTCGATGGGCAGCGTGCCGCTTAAGTTGCAGCAACTGTTAGTGCGGGAGCAAGCATGAATGCCGACAACGTAGCGACAGGCTTAGGTAAAGTTGGCGTCTTGTTTGGCGGCCGTTCCGCCGAGCGCGAAATATCGTTGATGTCGGGAAGCGGCGTCCTGAAGGCATTGCAAGACAAAGGGGTAGACGCGCATGCGTTCGATCCGGGTCAGCGCAGCCTGGCGGATCTGGCTGCGGAAAAATTCGATCGTGTCTTCATTGCGTTGCATGGCCGCTATGGAGAGGACGGCACTATCCAGGGTGTATTGGAGCAACTTGGCATTCCCTATACCGGCCCGGGCGTCATGGCGTCGGCAATTTCGATGGATAAGGTCATGACCAAGCGCGTCTGGTTGAGCTACGGGTTGCCGACTCCGCGCTTTGTGGTGCTTGATGCTAAAACAGCGACGCGCGAAGAGTTGCGGGAAGTGCCGGATCAATTGGGCTTGCCGCTGATGCTAAAGGCGCCGCACGAGGGATCGACCATCGGCATCAGCAAGGTGGCCGGATATTCCGACATGCAGGAAGGTTTTAACCTGTGCGCCAAATACGACGAGGTCGTGCTGGCAGAGGAATTCATTCGCGGGCGCGAGTTGACGGTGCCGGTGCTCGGCACCGGCCGCGCAGCGCGCGCGCTGCCCGTCGTTGAAATTCGCGCGCCACAGGGCAACTACGATTACGAGCATAAGTATTTTAGCAACGACACCCAGTATCTGTGCCCCGCGCCGATAGACGATGCGCTGACACACCGTATTCAAGCATTGGCGGTGCAGGCATTTAATGCAATCGGGTGCAGTGGCTGGGGACGGGTGGATTTCATGTTGCGGGCGTCCGACAACGAACCCTTCTTGTTGGAAATTAATAGCTCGCCCAGCATGACTAGTCATTCATTGGTGCCGATGTCGGCCAAGATTGATGGGATGAGCTATGAAGATTTGTGCGTGCAGATTTTGAAATCGGCAAGCCTCGCATTAATACCTTCGGAAAATTGGAAGCCGGCATGACCGCGCGCCGATTTTAGGTATGTGGCACGACATCAAAACCATGAATGCAATGGCCAGCGCCTTATTGGGCCTGTTTGCACTTGCCTTGTTGGCCGCAGGATTATGGTGGTTCGCACAAAGGCCGATGTTTACGCTGAGGGTTATTCGGATTGAATCGATGGGGCTGGAACAGTTGCGGCATGTAAATTCGTCGACGATAAAGGGAACGGCGATTCCGCGCATCAAGGGGAATTTTTTTACGGCCAACCTCGACACTGTGCGGCTGGCATTTGAAGCGGTGCCGTGGGTACGGCGGGCGGCGGTGCGGCGCGAGTGGCCCAATAAATTGGTGGTCGCCCTGGAGGAGCATGCGCCGCTGGGAACTTGGGGCGACGACGGACGTTTGCTTTCGGTCAAGGGCGATGTGTTTACCGCCAATGTCGCTGAAGCGGAAGAAGACGGCAACTTGCCGGAATTTACCGGCCCGGATGGCAGCGAAAAAGAGGTAGTTTCCCGCTTCAAGGAATTGAGCGACTGGTTTGCGCGGATCAAACTCAAGCCTGATTCCGTGCAGTTGTCGGGGCGTTATGCATGGACGGTCAAGCTTGATAACGGCATGACGGTTGAGTTGGGGCGTGAGCAAAGCAGTACGACATTGCGAGAGCGTGTCGATCGATTGACCGGGATTTATCCACAGTTGGTGGAGCGTTTGCAGAACAAGATTGAAAATATTGACATGCGTTATCCGAATGGTTTGGCGTTGAGGGCCAGCGGCTTGACATTCGGGTTGGATGGTAAAAAAAAGTAAGCGGAACGATATGACAAAAGACGCAAAAAATTTGATTGTTGGCCTCGACATCGGTACTTCGAAGGTAGTCGCCGTGGTGGCCGAAGTGATGCCCAACGGGCGGCACGAGGTCATCGGTCTGGGTCAGCACGAGTCGAAAGGACTCAAGAAAGGCGTCGTCGTCAATATCGAAGCGACCGTCGAATCAATCCAGCGTGCGCTGGAAGAGGCCGAACTCATGGCCGACTGCAAGATCAGGAATGTGTATACCGGAATAGCCGGTAGCCACATCCGCAGTTTCAATTCGAGCGGCATGGTTGCGATCAAGGACAAAGAGGTCACTACGGCTGACGTTGCCCGTGTGATTGAGACCGCCAAAGCAGTCAATATTCCGACTGATCAACAATTGCTGCACACAGTACCGCAGGAATTCATTGTCGACAATCAGGAGGATGTGCGCGAACCGATAGGCATGAGCGGCATTCGCCTGGAAGTCAAGGTTCACATTGTCACCGGCGCAGTCTCAGCGGTCCAGAATATCGTCAAATGCGTTCGCCGATGCGGACTCGAAGTCTCGGACCTGATCCTGCAACCTATGGCGTCAGCCGACGCGGTGCTGACGCTCGACGAAAAAGAGCTCGGCGTGGTGCTTATAGACATGGGCGGAGGGACCACCGACGTCGCGATTTTTACCGAGGGGGCGATTCGCCATACCGCAGTCATTCCGATTGCCGGAGACCAGATTACCAACGACATCGCGATGGCGTTGCGAACGCCGACTTCGGAGGCGGAAGAAATCAAATTGCGCTACGGCGTTGCGAAACAGGTACTGGCAGATCCAGGTGAATCGTTGGAGGTTCCGGGGTTGGGCGACCGCGGCCCGCGCTCGCTGTCGCGCCAAGCGCTTGCGGCAGTCATTGAGCCGCGGGTAGAAGAGTTGTTTGCGATGGTGCATCAGGTAGTGCGGGAGTCCGGTTACGAAGAAGTGCTGTCCAGCGGCATTGTGTTGACCGGCGGATCGGCCATGATGCCCGGCATGGTTGAGTTGGCGGAGGATATTTTTCTCAAGCCCGCTCGCCTTGGCACACCCGAATATAGCGGGCAACTGGCGGATGTAGTGCGCAGCCCGCGTTACGCGACGGTTTTGGGTTTGCTGCTGGAAGCAAAGAAGCAATATTTGCGCGGCTATGTCGTCACGCGGCAGGATGGCACGATGAAGGCGATATGGCAGCGGATGAAGGAATGGTTCTTGGGGAATTTTTAAATAGCGACAGACGCCACAAACAGTCAATTTTTTGTATCAACCCGTAGTTAGCAGTCGCTAGTCGCCACATCGCGTGATGACTATCGACTGAAAACTGCATACTTTAGGAGTCTTCATGGAAATCGATATGCTCGATAACGTAGCAGTGGGAACCGTGATCAAGGTCGTCGGCGTCGGCGGCGCCGGCGGCAATGCGGTGCAACACATGATAAACAAAGGAGTTTGCGGAGTGGAGTTCATCGCCGCCAACACTGATGCGCAGGCACTCAAATTATCCAAAGCGCATAACATTATCCAGATCGGAGAAACCGGCCTGGGCGCGGGGATGAAACCGGAGATAGGCCGGCAACTGGCGGAAGAATCGCGTTCGCGGATTGAAGACGCGTTGCGCGGCGCGCATATGGTGTTCATTGCAGCCGGCATGGGCGGCGGTACCGGTACCGGCGCCGCACCGATTGTCGCGCAAATTGCCAAGGAACAGGGCGCACTGACCGTCGCCGTGGTGTCCAAGCCGTTTTCGTACGAAGGGCAAAAATGCATGGACATTGCGGACGAAGGGTTGGAGGCATTGGCGCAACATGTCGACTCGCTCATCATCATCCTCAATGAAAAGCTAGAGGAAATCTACGAAGACGACAGCATGATCGAATGGTTGCAGCACGCCGACGACGTTCTCAACAACGCGGTGGCAGGGATTGCCGAAATCATCAACGTGCCGGGTCACATCAATGTCGATTTTAACGACGTCAAGACCATCATGGGCGAGCAAGGCAAAGCAATGATGGGAACGGCAACCGCTTCCGGCGTCGACCGTGCCCGCATCGCAGCGGAACAAGCGGTGGCTTCGCCGCTGCTGGACGGCATCGATTTGTCCGGCGCACGCGGTGTACTGGTTAACGTTACGGCCAGCCGCGGCCTCAAGGGCAAGGAAATCAAGGAAGTGATGGCGACCGTGCGGGCGTTCGCTGCGGCTGATGCGTCGATCGCGCAAGGTATTGCCTACGACGATCAAATGGGCGACGACATCCGCGTGACGGTGGTAGCCACCGGCCTGGGCCGCGCCCGCAAGACGGTACAGTTGGTGCCCACTCCGGTGATGCGTACCGGTACGCATAACGAGCCGATCCACGCCAATGCCAACACAGGCATGGCGCGCGGAGCTGCAGGCACGTCGTCATTCGACGGTTTGAAGGCGCCGGCAGTGTGGCGCCGCGAGTCGGCATCGGAAACGGTGCGCGCACTGGAGAAAAACGGGATGGAAACCTACGATATTCCAGCGTTCTTGCGTAAGCAAGCGGACTAAGTCTTACCGCGTTAGAATAAGCTGGCTAACTTGGCCTAACGCGGCTCCTAAGCGTCTGCACGAAACGAACTAACAAGGCATACTGTGGTTTGCACGCTGCGCCAATCGGCGCGGCGTTTTTGTTATGAAATACCGCCCAACCATAAAGAAGGAGTTCACATGACTATCAAAATTGGCGACCATCTGCCAGAAGGCGCGCTCGCAGAGTTTATAGAATCACCGACCGAAACCTGCGCAATCGGCCCCAATACGTTTCAAGTGGCAGACCTTGTCAAAGGCAAAAAAATCGCAATATTCGGCTTGCCGGGCGCCTTCACCCCGACTTGTTCCGCCCAACACGTGCCGGGTTATGTGAAGCACGCGGCCGATTTGAAGGCCAAGGGCGTTGATGAAATTTGGTGTATTTCCGTTAATGACGCATTTGTGATGGGTGCGTGGGGGCGTGACCAGAAAGCTACCGGTATCGTGCGCATGTTTGCCGACGGCAATGCCACCTTCAGCAAAGCACTGGGCTTGGATGCGGATTTCACCAAGTTCGGCATGGGAACCCGCTCGCAGCGATACTCTCTGCTGGTGGAAAATGGCGTGGTCAAGCAATTGAATGTCGAACAAGGCGGGAAATTCGAAGTATCAAACGCAGAAACCCTGTTGGCGCAACTGGGCTGAATTTTTGCCGCGTGCGATATCCCAAAAGCGGTGCCTGGTGCGCCGCTTTTTACNNCTGACCCATCGGTAAGTTGCTATAATATTGGCATGCTAAAACAACGCACTGTCAAACAACTGGTCAAGACTGTCGGAGTCGGAGTGCACTCGGGTACTAAAGTTTCGCTGACCCTGCGCCCAGCTGCGCCGGATACCGGGATTGTTTTTCGTCGCGTGGATCTGGACCCGGCAGTTGATTTACCTGCCTCCGCGCTGGGAGTGGGTGATACGCGCATGGCTTCGACGCTGGAAAAAGACGGTGTGCGCGTATCTACCGTAGAGCATCTGATGTCAGCATGCGC
>PKWO01000113.1 GCA_003132085.1 Oxalobacteraceae bacterium
ATGCCGCGCTCGCGCTCGATATCCATCGAATCCAGCACCTGGGCTTCCATTTCACGATCGGACAAGCCGCCGCAGAGTTGGATAATGCGATCTGCGAGCGTGGATTTGCCGTGGTCGATATGGGCGATGATAGAAAAATTGCGGATGTTATTCATTAACTAAATTGCAATTACAAAAAAAGCGCTCAAGAGCGCCTTGTTGCCGAAGGATATTCGATAAGCGCATTTTACCGGATTTCAGTGGGGAAAGCCCGTGTTATCACGCATGGAGGAAACCTCAAAACCGGCAGCAAGCGTCTACCGGCACACAATTCCATATCGCAACATTTCGTTCAATTGCCAAGAAATGCGCGCAAGCGGGCCTCGTCCAGGAAGTAATGGCATAACTGCACCGGCGGCGCGCCGTCCCTGCCGGCCGTGAGTACCGGCACCAGTTCGTCATACAGCGCAACGAGTTCGGAATCGGCATCGACATCGACGACGTCTATCGTGAATGCGTGCCCAATGCCGAATGCCTGCAGCGCCTGCAACATGTCGTCGCAGAGGTGGCAGTAGGACCGCGAGTAAAGGGTGAAATGCAGCATCGATCAAATACCGCAAGCCCGGCGCTGGTAAGTTCCGGGGCTGCGGTATGGAGCGTGAACCGCGCTTATGGCGCGTTCGGCTTGACCAACACGAATTGCGACGCCTCGCCACGTAGCACCAGCAACGCAGCCGCCTTCTTCGTGTCGAGCTTGGCAACCAGCGCATTAAATTGCTTGACGTCGGTGATGTCGGTATCTTTCAAACGTTGAATCACGTCGCCGGCACGAATTCCGGCCCGCTGGGCAGGCCCTTCGGCGCTCTCGACAAGCACCCCGTGCTCGATCTTCATTTCCTTTTTCTGCTCGTCGGTCAGGTCGCTGGTGACCAACCCAAGCGAATTGCTTGTCGGTTCAGCTTTGTCCTTCTGCTTTTTCTCGTCTTTCTTGCTGGGCTTGTCGACATCCATCTCGGTTAACACGACTGTGAGGTCGCGCGTCGCACCCTTGCGCCAGACTGTCACTGTGATGCGCGTACCTGGCTTGGTATTACCCGCAAGCCGCCGCAAATCGCCCGCCGCTTCGATCGCTGCGCCGTTAAATTTGAGGATGATGTCACCCGCTTGGACCCCGCCTTTTTCGGCCGGACTACCCGGCTCCACCCGAACCACCAGCGCGCCCTGCGCCTTGGACAAATTCAGCGAATCCGCCACTTCCTTGGTGACATCGCCAATCTGCACGCCAATTCGGCCACGAGTCACTTTGCCCGACGCTTTTAACTGCTCGGAGACGCGCAGCGCTTCATCGATAGGCACCGCAAACGAGATGCCCATGTAACCGCCGGAACGGCTAAAAATCTGCGAATTGATGCCGACCACTTCACCGCGCATGTTGATCAACGGTCCACCGGAATTGCCCGGATTGACAGCCACATCGGTCTGGATCAGGGGCAGGTAGTCGCCTATGTCGCGCGCCTTGGCTGAAATAATGCCTGCTGTCACGGTATTTTCCAGACCGAACGGGGAACCGATGGCAATCACCCATTCACCCACTTTGATCTTGTCCGACGCGCCCAAGGTCAAACGCGGCAGGTTGGCACCGTCGATTTTGACCAGTGCAACGTCGGAATTCTTGTCCGCGCCAATGATTTTTGCCTTGAATTCACGCTTGTCGGTCAGCGTCACATACACTTCATCCGCGCCGTCCACCACATGCGTATTGGTCATCACGTAGCCGTCGGCGGAGATGATGAAACCGGACCCGACGCCGCGCGGCACTTCCTCCTCCTGCTCTTGCCGGTTCGGCTTATTGCCGCGTGGATGGTTCGGTAGCTGCTGTTGCGGCGGAATCGGCACGCCGAAGAAGCGCTGGAAAAACTCTTGCATCTGTTCGTCATCGCCGCCGGACATGCCTTGATTTAGCCCCTGCTTGATCCGCTGGGTCGTACGTATGTTGACCACTGCGGGACCGGTTCTCTCGACCAGTTCAGTAAAATCCGGCAGCACGGCGGCGGCTGAAGCAGCATTAACTTCCGGCGCTATGCCAACCGCAACCGGCAAGAAAAAAGCGCCTGCTGCGGCGAATAACAAAGTCAACAGTGTTGTTGGAAATGAACGGTTCGTTTTCATAAAATGGCTATGGAGTTATTCACTATTTAGGTTTGAACTCAATCGAATTGGTGACTTGTCTGATCGCAGTGGCCGGTACTTCGCCAACGATGGTAAGCCAAAAGTCGCCCTGCCGCTTACCGACGATATTCATTGCACCTTGTTGCATCGAACCTTCGGTACGGCTTTGCGAGCCGGGTTCGACAAAAACTGAAATGGCCGCCAGCCCGTCCGAGAAAACAATTTGTGACACTTCATGCTGGGCCGGAACTCCGCCCGCCGCAGAATTGGCGGGTGTATCGGACACCAATCGTTTCAACTCATGCATTTTCTTGAACCCGGCAGGCACCGCTTTGACCGACCATCCAGACTGGTTCACCTGCGTGATCGCTGAGTTTTCGACATGCCAGCCGCTGGTGTTCGGAAAACTGGGCTTCACGCTGCCCTTGTCGATCCCGCCTATTGCAACTTGTGCGAACGTGATTTGTTCAATTACCTCATTGCGTTCGTTGACGATCTGCGCGCGCAACAACAAGCCGCTGTTTTTTTCCGCCCACAACCGATAGCCGTAACGCAAATTATCTTTCGGCTCCAGCGTGACAGCCTGACAATCATACCCTGCCACGCGGCCGCCTTCGCCCCTCCTAAGCTCATAGTGCTCGGCCAGATCAGATGAGTTAGCCGCCAGCATTGCCGGGAAAAAGTCCGGCGTGTAGCGTTTTTCAATCAGTACGGTTCGACTTTCCGGCATATACCACGTGATCTCGTCATTGTTGCGAAAATATTCACGCGGCTTGCCATCCAGAATTTCCAGCTTCTCAAGCTCGTTCTTGCCATCCACTACATGGGTAATACGCGAAGTACGCACCTGGTTGGCCTGCTGATAGATGAAGGTGCCGGAATAATTAAGTTTCTGTCCGGCCGATTGAATCTTCTTCAACCATGACTGCGCCTCGCGTTTGTCGACCAGCGGATCACTATTGTCGGCGCGTGCCGATAATCCCATCAGACCGAACCAAACAACAACGAACTTCAACAAAAGCATTGCTTGTTGCTTAGGAATCATTTATCGGATTCCGAGGCAAGGGTAGCCGATCGCGCATAGTGTGCGGTGCTATATAACGACGGCGAAAACCGCTGATGCGCCTGCAAGTATTCGTCGATTCTCGGGTCGCGCAAAATAACGCCGTCCTGTACTGTCGCGACTGCCCGCATGTTTTGCGTGGGCATGGACGCCTCGGTTGCATCGGGTGCCGCCGGGTCCGCCCGGGATACCACCATGATAGGCGCCATCGTATCCAGACGGGCGCCGCCTTTCATCGCCACCATCAACTGCGGACTGGCAATCAACGCGATAGCGGCAACCGCCGCCGCCGCCGTCGGAATCGCAAAGCGCTTGAATGACGCGTTGGCCCTTCTCGCCACTACGCCGCCTACCGCAAGCGTCGGTTGTTCCACCGGACTGGAGATCGGCATCGGCGCAACAATGGCCGGCTCCGCATCCAGTCGCGCTTTCATGCGCGCAGCAAAATCCGGACTAAACGCGTGCGCCATCTCGTCGGAGCGCATTACATCGCCGATGAGATGATAGGCGTCCCAAGCCGTATGTCCGTCAGCCTGACGCAACGTCGCCAACACCGATTCCACAGCCGCTTCACTTAACTCGTTGTCCACCAACGCAGAGATCTGCTCTTGGTTCATTTTCGTCGTATTCATCACTACCTCATGCCAGCCAGGTCAACCCCTATTGTATTTTTACTACTTTTTATACGTTTTATTTACTTTTACCATCGCTTGTCGAGAGCAGTACCGAGCAAAGGCCTCAACTTTTCCGCGATCGCCTCGCGCGCCCTGAATATCCTGCTCCGAACAGTCCCGATCGGACATCCCATCGCCTCCGCAATTTCGTCATAACTGAGGCCTTCAATTTCCCGCAGGCTGATTGCAACCCGCAACTCCTCGGGTAACGCATCCATTGCCACATTAACCGTTGCCGCTATTTGCTTGGTTGCCAACATCGATTCAGGGGTATTAATATCCCTTAGTTGCTCTGCGTCGTCAAAAGTTTCCGCTTCTTCTGCGTCCGCGTCGGTTGAAGTCGGCGCACGCCGACCTTGGGTCACAAGATAATTTTTTGCCGTGTTGATACCGATCCGGTATAGCCATGTATAGAATGCCGAATCGCCGCGAAACTGTGGAATCGCACGATAAGCTTTGATGAATGCTTCTTGTACAACGTCTTCCGCCTCCGCCTGGTCGCGAACAAGCCGCGACACCAGCCGCATCAATTTCCGTTGGTACTTGATCACTAACAGCTCGAACGCTTTTTTGTCGCCGCGCTGTACACGCTCAACAAGTAGTTGATCAATTTCGCGTTCTGTCGTCAATCCCCATTCCCTTGTCTTATTTCAACATGCGCGAGCCTCATAGAGTTGACCTGCGGTAATGCGATTAGTTCAATGCAGAAACTCAAATGTGGCTTTGCGGGGTAAGATTGTGCGCGGCTATCCAACGGCATGCAACTGAAACGGCCCGAAAGGACTCCTTCGGCAGGCAATCGGACAGAATCGGCACAATATGGATGCTTTCATCCTCTGCACACAAGCGCAGCAACAAAAAATGCGGCCATATCGTCGAGTCAGCCAGCAATTTTACCAACAATCCCTCGCCGACCGATTCCTGCAATGCGATATTGCGATGTACTGCCGCCGTTACACTGCCGAAACGCAAGCGAATTTGTCCGGTGCCGGAAATATCGACATGAAAAGTTTTTCTGCGTCGAGCCGCGCGGATAAATTCGGTTAACGCCAGAAAAATACAAAAAACCGCACATATCGCCCGCAGCCAGGACGGCAATTCACCGACGGCCCCGAGGCCGACCAGTGCGCCGATTGCCGCAGCGCCCAAACATATGCCGGCCACCAGTGCGAACAGCAACCTGGATGGCTTGACCACCACTGATACGGCGATTGACATGGTAATAATGGCGGACCGGACTATCGCCGCTCGTTCCGAGGCAGGCCGGGTCCGGTTATATCTTACCGAAAATCAGCGTCCCATTGGTCCCGCCAAAACCAAACGAGTTCTTCACCGCGATATTAATTGGCATCGGGCGCGCTACATTGGCACAATAGTCGAGATCGCACAACGGATCTTGATCAAAGATATTGATGGTTGGCGGCGACACCTGATTGTAGGTCGCCAAAACAGTGAACACCGCTTCCAGCCCGCCAGCCCCGCCCAACAAGTGGCCGGTCATGGATTTTGTGGAATTAACGACAATGTTTTTTGCGTGATCGCCCAGCGCACGCTTGATGGCGACCGTTTCAGCCAAGTCGCCCAACGGCGTCGACGTGCCATGCGCATTCACATAGTCGATCTGGTCGGCATTGATTCCCGCGTTCTTCAACGCGGCGACCATACAGCGCCGCGCGCCATCGCCATCTTCCAATGGCGCCGTCATATGATAGGCGTCGGCACTCATGCCGAAGCCGAGCAATTCGGCATATATTTTTGCGCCACGGGCTTTCGCATGCTCGTACTCTTCCAGCACCATGACGCCGGCACCTTCGCCGAGCACAAAACCGTCACGATCCTTATCCCATGGACGGGAGGCGGTTGACGGATCGTCATTGCGCGTGGACAACGCCCTTGCCGAAGCAAAGCCGCCCAGCCCGAGTGGCGAGACGGTCGATTCCGCACCGCCGGCGATCATCACATCGGCATCGCCGTATTCAATCATGCGCCCGGCAGCACCGATACAGTGCAAACCAGTTGAACACGCTGTCACGATCGCCAAATTCGGCCCTTTCAAGCCGTATTTGATCGACAGATGACCGGATATCATATTGATAATGGAGGCCGGGACGAAAAACGGGCTGATCCGGCGCGGCCCGCGGCTAACCAGTTCTGCGTGGGTTTCCTCGATCAGCGGCAAGCCGCCGATGCCGGAGCCGACAATCACCCCAATGCGCTCGGCATTGGCCTCCGTTACCACCAAACCGCTATCCTGCATGGCTTGCATGCCGGCTGCCATGCCATAGTGAATAAACGTATCCATATGGCGCGCTTCTTTAGCGGGGATGTAGTCCTCGATATTGAAGCCTTTTACTTCACCGGCAAAATGCGTCGTAAATGGTGTTGCATCGAATTTGGTGATAGTCGCGATACCCGATTTTCCTTCGGTTATCGCACTCCACGTTTGGGCAACGGTATTGCCGACCGGGGATATACAGCCCAGACCGGTAATGACGACACGACGTTGTTGTGAGCGGCTCAAGCGGTTCTCCTGGAGTCGATCAAATTGGTTTAGGCTTTAACGTGGGCCTTGGCATAATCAATTGCCTGCTGCACGGTGGTGATTTTCTCAGCTTGTTCGTCCGGAATTTCCATTTCGAACTCATCTTCCAGCGCCATCACCAGCTCAACCGTGTCGAGTGAGTCAGCACCGAGATCATCGACAAACGACGATTCGATTTTGATATCGGCTTCGGCAACGCCGAGTTGTTCAGCAACGATCTTCTTAACGCGTTGTTCAATATNNTACAGAAAGTGCGCGCATTTTAGCAGGTTTGCGCGGCAAAAATTTACTTTTAACATTTACAACCAATTCGGCTTGAATTTCAGCCGAAAACACCCGAAAATCGCTTAACTCATGTACATCCCGCCGTTTACATGCAATGTCGAACCGGTAATGTATGCCGCGTGCGAGGATGCAAGAAAACCCACTGCGGCGGCAATATCTTCCGGCAAGCCGAGACGGCCGAGCGGGATTTGCTGCAATAGCCCGGCTACTTGCTGTTCATTCAAGGCTCTGGTCATATCCGTATCAATAAAACCGGGAGCGATGCAGTTAACCGTAATATTCCGACTGCCGATCTCGCGCGCCAGCGCCCGGCTCATGCCGGCGACACCGGCCTTGGCAGCCGCATAATTCATCTGCCCCGCATTTCCGGCCGAACCGACAACCGACGTGATATTAATAATACGCCCATGTTTGGCCTTCATCATACCGCGCAAGACGGCGCGCGACAGGCGCGCTACCGCAGTCAGGTTGGTGGCAATCACCGTATCCCACTCTTCGTCTTTCATGCGCATCGCCAATTGATCGTGCGTGATGCCTGCATTATTGACCAGAATGCTGACCCCGCCTGATTCCTTTTGTATCGCCTCGATCAGCGCGGCACAGGCGGGCGCATCGTTGACGTTGAGTACCACGCCTTTGCCGCGACCCGGCGCAATCGCGTTCAAAGACTCGGAAATCGCCTGTGCGCCGGATTCGGACGTTGCCGTCCCGATCACTTCAGCGCCCAGTGCTGCCAAATGCAAGGCAATGGCGCGACCGATACCGCGCGATGCACCGGTAACCAGTGCGATTTGATTGTGTAAATCAGCGGGAGTAAGATTCACTTCAATAGCTCCAAAACTTTATCCAAAGATACCTGATCGATAATTGCATCGCCGATCAACGCGCCGTCAATTCGCTTGGTTATACCCG
>PKWO01000044.1 GCA_003132085.1 Oxalobacteraceae bacterium
GGCCCGGTCCCATGATCGCGAGCAGGCAGCGCAGCCGCCGGCCCCAGCTGGCCGGCTGGTCATGAGCGTCAGCCCTGACCGTGCCGAACGCGCCCTTGATCTCACCGAGGTGCGCGGTGTCCTGGACGGCCAGGACACCGCGCACCTCGGTGACATCAAGGGCGCCTTCGGCACCCTGCAGGCAGGTGCCCACGACGAGCCGGCCAGCTGGGGCCGGCGGCTGCGCTGCCTGCTGGCGATCATGGGCCCCGGCCTGATCGTGATGTTCGGCGACAACGACGCCGGCGGGGTCTCCACCTACGCCCAGGCCGGGCAGGACTACGGCACCCGGCTGCTGTGGACGCTGCTGCTGCTGGTCCCCGTGCTGTACGTGAACCAGGAGATGGTGCTGCGACTGGGTGCGGTCACCGGCGTTGGCCACGCCCGCCTGATCCTGGAGCGCTTCGGGAGGTTCTGGGGCGCGTTCAGCGTGATCGACCTGTTTCTGTTGAACGCGCTGACCATCGTCACGGAGTTCATCGGCATCAGCCTGGCGCTGGATTTTCTCGGCTTGCCGAAACTGTTGGGGATCGGCGTGTCGGCCGTGCTGATCATGTTGGCGGCCGGCACCGGCGACTTCCGGCGCTTCGAACGCTTTTCGCTGGTGCTGGTGGCCGGCAGCCTGTTGCTGATTCCGCTATTCATCATGGTTCACCCGCCGATGGGGCAGGTGTTGCATGACTTTACCGTGCCGCACCTGCCGACCAATGCGCCGCTGGCCGACGTGATGCTGCTGATCATCGGCATCGTCGGCACCACGGTCGCGCCGTGGCAATTGTTCTTCCAGCAAAGCTACGTGATCGACAAACGCATCACGCCGCGTTTCATCCGGTATGAACGGATCGATTTGTGGCTGGGCATCGTGCTGGTGATCGTCGGCGCGGTGGCGATCATGGCTTGCATGGCGCAGGCTTTCGCGGGAACCCCGGAAGCCGGCCAGTTCATCGATGCCGGCGCGGTCGCGGCCGGCCTGGCGAAATACCACGGCCGCTTGCCCGGCGTGCTGTTTGCGATCGCGCTGATCGACGCCTGCATCATCGGCGCCGCCGCGATTTCGCTGTCGAGCGCGTACGCGATCGGCGACGTGCTGTCGTTAAAGCATTCGTTGCACCGCAAGCCCGGCGAGGCGAAAGGCTTTTACGCGGTGTATTGCGCGCTGATCGCCATCTCCGCCGCGCTGGTGCTGATTCCCGGCGTGCCGCTCGGGCTGTTGACGAACGCGGTGCAGACGCTGGCCGGGGTATTGCTGCCGAGCGCATCGGTGTTTCTGCTGCTGCTGTGCAACGACAAGGAAGTGCTGGGGCCGTGGGTCAATGGCCGCGTGACCAATATCGTGACGGTGGTCATCATCGGCGTGCTGGTGGTGCTGTCCATCGTGTTGACGGCAGCCGTGGCGTTTCCCGGCATCAGCGGCGACCGGATCGTGGAAATTCTGGTCGGCGGCGGCATCGTCGGCGTGGTGCTCGGGCTCGGCAGCCTGGCGCTGCGCGCGTACCGCGTCGCCAACGGCGAGCTGCCGGCCGAGACCGAAGAAAAGCCGACCCGCGCCCAGCAGGACGGCTGGCGCATGCCGCCGTTGCACGCGCTGAAGCCCGGCCAACTGACGGCGCCGACGCGGGTGTGGATGGGCATATTGCGCGGCTACCTGGTGCTCGCCGCAGTCATGGTTGCCTACAAGGTGCTGCAACTGGCGTTCTAGCGCGGCTTACGTGACGAGAAGATAGACGGCCAGTAATATGCCGAGCGCGGCGACGAGAAAGGATAGCGCCAGCGCAAAACTGGTCGAATAGGCGCGCGGCAGGTCGGCTTCAGGCAACGTGGCGACAAACCGCCGGTGTTGGAATGTGGCAACCGCGATGGTCAACGTGCCGGCGATGACGAATGCGATGCCGAGAGCCGCCGACAGCGACGCGCGCACAGTCGGCTGCGCGCCGTGTGTTTGCATCGCGAGCAGTTGGATAAACAGCCCGAAGCGCGAGACGACAAAGCCAAGCGCGATGATGGTAAGCCCGGTGCGCAGCCACGCCAGAAGCGTGCGCTCGGCAGCGAAAAATACGCGCGGATCGGATTCGGATAGGGGCATCGGGTCGTTCTAAGCTGTGGTGGAAAAGCAGTCAACGAATGCTGCCACAGAAAAAACGACAAAGCAATTGTCGCGTTCTGTGTGTCGCGTTCTATGTCAAATTCCATAAAGAGAGTGACCTGGCCGGTTGTTTAGGGAACAGCCGCAACATAGTGCCATTCGAAAGCACGATTCAATGTGGTTATGCGTTACCTACGGACGATATTGTCGGCCGGGTCGAATTCATCGACGTGCAACATGTCGCGCTTGCCGATGAATTCGCGCAAGACGTCGGCGTCGACCAGGCCGGTGTTGACAAAGCCGGCATGCGTGGAAAGCACCGGATAGCCGTCGCCGCCCCGCGCGGTGAAACTGGTGGTCGCGATGCGGTAGGTCTTGCCCGGCTCGATCGGATGGCCATTGAGCAGCAGTTGCGTGACAGTGCCTGATTCAATCCTCATGCGCACGCCCGATAGTTGCGGGAACGCGCCGGAACCCGGCGTCATTTTTGCGGTTGCGCGCAGGTAAGCGTCGAGCTCGGCGCCGGATAGGCTGACGACCACAATCTCATTGCCGAACGGTTGCGCCTTCAATATATCTCCCAACGTCAAGCGGCCCGCCGGCAGCGAATCGCGAATGCCGCCGGCGCTGACCAGCGCCAGGTCCGCGTGGGTCTTGTCCATGATCGCCGACGTGATCAGCGTTCCCAGGTTGGTCGGCCGGCTTCTGACGCTGGCGCGGTCGCCGTTGAATTTTCCATCGCTGTGGCCGACCGTTGCGGCCATGCCAGCCGAGCCGCGGTCCTCAAAGGGTTGCAACAGCTTCAGCATCTCGCTATTTTCAGGAATGCGTTCTGCGGCGGGGCGCTCGGTCGCGCTGCCGTCGGCGGCGGTGGCGGCCGTGGCGGCGGCGTTTTTGGTCAAATTGACCGGAATCAACGTGTACCGCACCAGCGTGAACGCGCCGGCGCGGTAGTCGAAGTCGGCGCGGCCGACGAACTTTCCCCACTCGCCGGCTTGCACGATCCAGGCGCCGTTCTGCCGATCGGGCGCGCAAGGGCCGCCCGGTTCATAGGCCTCGTTGCGGATATTTTCTTGCAGCATGCATACGGTGTTGTGGCTATGCCCGCCCACCACCAGATCAATGCCGTTGACGGCGCGGGCGAGTTCCACGTCGCCCGGCGCATTGACGCCATGCTTGCCGTCGGTGTAATGCCCCATGTGGGTGGTGGCAATCACGACGTCGGCTTGTTGCCGCAATGTTGGAAGCAACTGCTGCGCTTCGGCAATGGGCGAGTGGAAAGAGACATCCGGAAATTTATCGCGGCTTACCATCTTCGCGGTGTCGTCGGTGGTCAAGCCCATCACCGCAATATGCAGCGGGCCGAGTTGAAAGATGCGGTAGGGCTCGAACATGCGCCGTCCATCCTGGTAAATATTGGCCGACAGCCAGGGGAAGCTGGACCATTCGGTTTGCTGCCGCTTCAGAACGGGAAGCGCTTTGTCGAACTCATGGTTGCCGACCGCCATCGCGTCGTAGCCTGCGAGCGACATGCCTTTGAAGTCCGGTTCGGCATTTTGCAGGTCCGACTCCGGCATGCCGGTGTTGACGTCGCCGGCGTCGAGCAGCAGCGTGTAGCCGCCGTTGGCGCGCACCTCGGCCCGTATGCGATCTATCAGTGTCTTGCGCGCCGCCAGCCCGTATTCGCCATCCTGATCCTTCCAGAATCTGCCGTGGTGGTCATTGGTGTGCAGGATCGTCACGTGAATCGGCTGGTCGATTGGCTGGTTTATCGGCTGGATTATCGGCTGGCTTATCGGCTGGCTTATCGGCGGCGCTGCGGCACAGCCGGCCACGGCGAACGCAATCAGGACTACGCGCATAACGGATAAAGTTTTCAAGACGAACCGCCTCTTATTTATAGGTACGTACCAATATTACAGAATGATGACATGAAAGAGTTTCTTCGCAGGCGATGAGTGTAACAAATACCGTCATTGAATTTTAGTTGCACCGGAATTTACCTACTATATTTAGTCTTTGTTTTATAAAAACTCCACTTTTTCATTATCGCAAGAAATTCCATTTATTTTTGTTTGTTTTGAGGTACGTACCAGTATATAATTAAAATCAATGATCGCCTGCGTTCGGTTATTCGAATATCCAGCCGCGCGGACTGCTGATCGCATGCTTCTGGAACTGTTGCAAATCACTTAGTCGCGTCATCACTTAATCGCCTAATCTGTCAGGGAGCATCATGCGTAAAAAAGCGGGGGTAATATTGGCCGGGTCGGCCATGATCATACAGTGGGGCATGCCGGCATGGGCGCAGGAAGCGCCGGCCGACGCCGGTGCAGATGCCCACACGACGGTTGAAATAACCGGCAACGCGCTGGGGAAGGGCGAGGCGCGCGCCAATAGCGTGATCGACAAGGAGACGATCATTGAGCAACCGGCCGGGCTCGATCCGCTGAATCTGTTGAACCGGATTCCCGGGTTGCAGGTTAGCTCGAGCGATGCGCTGACCGGCAGCTTTTCGATGCGTTTGTCGATGCGCGGCTTTACCAAGGAACAGATCGGCATGTCGATCGACGGCATTCCGAACGGTTCCACGCTGTCCAATGGCGGCACGATGCCGGACCGGCTGTTCGATACCGGGAACCTGATAAGGGTCGATGTGTCGCAGA
>PKWO01000505.1 GCA_003132085.1 Oxalobacteraceae bacterium
GACGAAATCAATTTGCGCCGCGGCCCAACCAGCGCGCGCGTCATCTGCTGTGGCCATACTCATGTGCCGCGCGCCATCAAGACGCAGGATGGCACGCTGATTGTCAATCCGGGCAGCGTCGGTCTGGCTGCGTATGAAGACAACCATCCTTTCCCGCACATGATCGAAAACGGCTCTCCCGATGCAAGGTACGCGATCATCGAACAACACGGCGAGGCATGGCACGCCGCGCTTATCAGCGTCCCCTATGGATACGCAGAAGTCGCTGACTTGGCCCTGTCCAACGGACGGGCGGATTGGGCAGTTGCCTTGCGTAGCGGCTATATGCGCAATTAGCGATACCGCTCAACACCATGCGACTATGCCGTTTATTCCTTGATCGCTTCGACACTAAAATACAGGCTGACATCGTCACCGACAAACGGCGCGTAACGACCGAGCCCAAAATCGCTACGCAATATCTTGGCAAAACCATTGGCGCCGCACGCGGGTTTCAGATAGATAAACATGAAGCGGCACGCGAAATGCGTAATTTCAAAGCTCACCGGCCGGGTCACGTCCTTGATCGTCAAGTCGCCGCTGACCTGCGTGAGATTATCACCGTCAAATTGCATGCCGGTCGATTTAAACGTAATTTTAGGGTAAGCCGTAGCGTCAAAAAAAATATCCGAACGAAGGACCTTATTAAACTGGTCGGAGCCGGTATCGACAGAGCCGGAATGGATATCGAGGTCGATAGTTCCGGCCTTTGCCGCCATATCCAACTCAATCATGCCCGAATTCAGATCAAAACGTCCGCGTTGCAGCGACAGTCCCCAGTGCATGTATTCGAAGGATGAAAAGGTATGTTCGGAATCGATCTTATATAGGTCTCCAGCCGAGGCCGCAGACTGAACCAATATCAAACACGCAGCCGCCGTTGTTATCCGTGACATAAATCGCTCAGGCATGATATCTCTTTCAGATTTCTTCGGCATCGCCGGACGTAACGAAAAGCCTCCCTAATGCAGTACAATGCGCGTAGTTAGCTGATTCGATTATTAACTGAATTGAGGGATTAGACAAGCAACAAGACTATCAGGTTTAGTATGGGCACGCCTTTTCCCCGTATGATTCCGGTCAAAGTCGAATAGAAGCTGCAATGTCCCACCCCACTCTTGGGTTGACACCTTTATTAGGATCATTGACGATGTTGAAAGTGGTCATAATCGATGGCAATGCCATTTCGCGAGGTCTGCTGAATACCGTATTAATGAACGGCGGTCACGATGTGGTTGGCGACTCCAACACCAGCCCGGCAGGGGTAGCCCGGATGATTAAGCTGCAACCGCAACTGGTTTGCGTCGATATCGGCCATGCCGAAAATGGCATGGAAATTTTGGCCACGCTGCGCGATGCGTTGCCGAAGGCGATCATATTCCTGGTGTCGGGAAAAATCGATCCCGCCACCGTCGAGGGGGCGCTGCAACACGGTGTACACGGTTTTATCGTCAAACCGTTCAATTCGGCGACGGTGCTGAATGCTATACGAAGCGCGATCCTGAAAGTGGTCAAGCAACAGCAAACAAAAGCGGCTTCCCAAGCGACCTCCGAGCAGGAGGGCAAGGAATAAGTGTCGACAGACCACGGATCAAGACCGTACGCTGCCATGCGATCACCTTCAGCCCATCGCAAAATACTAGGCTGCCGATACGGGCGCCCGGGCTAAGTTTTCACTATTTCTGCACGCAAAGTTTCTTGTAGCGATGAAATTAACCCACCGGTCCGGTAATGAAAACTCACGCGCAGGATTTCGCCCACCTGCACCTTCACCGGCTTGTCGAGCGGAAAAGACATGTATCGATTGAGCCAATCAATAGTCGATGATTTTTCCATTACAATCGCCAACACATTCTTGGTAATAAAGCGCAGCGCGTTGACAGTGCCGTTGTATTCGATCACAAAGTTGCCTTCCCAGGCGATGTCCTGTGAGGTAGGTTGGGTAAAGTCGAGAATGCTGTACAACTCAGGTTTCGCCATCTCGACCGTGCCGGGCAAGTTGCCGACCAAGTCTTGAATTTGCACAATAGGGGCATAGAAACCCTCAAAATTATAATCCTGTTGCAAGGGCTGCACCGCCATCAGGATGGCGGTCGGCAACAGAATAGGTAAGGGTCCGCCAAAGCGCTTCAGGTAGCGCGGTTTGAAGGACTCCATCATTTCAACCTGCTTTTCGCGCAGCATGGCGACGTGGATCATTTCGCAAATCACGACATCCACGGGCTCCGGCGGCAGATATTCAAACGCGTCCGCGCGCACTACTTCGACCTTTTCGCCGTTGGGGTTGAGTGCCAGCAGTTTGGACGACTCTTTCACCAGATCAGGATTGAATTCAACACACCACACCTTTTCTGCCTTTGCCGCAGCGAACCACGAAAGCACACCGGTTCCGCCACCCAATTCCAGCACCTTGGCGCCTGGAAAAACGACATGGTCGATCGCCGCTTTGAACGGTTGCATCCGGTTTGAATCCATCAGCATGTTGTGATGGTATTGTAAAGGTATAAATTGCCCTAGATGACCGTCCTCTGCTTCTTTTTCAGTCAACATAATTTTGTCCTTGCAGGATTCTCCGTGGTGGAATGCGGCGTAGTATAGACTTCTCTCAGGCTTCGGCACGCATCGAAGTCGATGACTGGGGGTTCATGATTGCGATATAGGCAGCCACGCCGACCCGATTTGCGTGGTGAATCGGACCGCCAAGACTAGCCGCCCCGGACTCCGGCACAGTCTGCGCGGTTGGGGAGGCGCTGGGCATGGAGGCGGATAGTGTCGCTTGGGCGTTGGCAGGCTGCGGTAACGCACCCTTCAACGTAGATTGGTGTGGACTAAAACCTGAGTTGACCGACGAAACCGACATGACAATTCTCGCTTTTTACAGACTTACGCGAGATTATCGGGCTGTGCGAAAAAATCGAAGTGGCGATTAAGCAGGCTTTTTTGTTCTTGTTCAGCAATCATCAGTACGGGATGCGCGCCGCCAAACCGAGGATCAACCGGAAATTCGCTCCCGCAGCCTCAAGCGAACTTACCTGCCCGAACCAATATATCGTCAACCGACAAGAAATGAATTATAGTTATCGACGTGGTCGATTCGCTTATTGCGGATATTTGCGCTGCCTTTATCTCATGGAGAAATATCACGATGTCCATTCCTGATACCCGAAGCTCATTACCCAGTCTGTATATACCGCACGGCGGCGGTCCCTGTTTTTTCATGGATTGGCCGGACGAACCGCATATGTGGGACCAGATGGGTGCTTTCCTGCGCGGATTAGGCAAATCGATTGCCATGCGTCCCAAGGCGATTGTGGTAATTTCCGCCCACTGGGAAGAAGCCGACTTTACCGTGACAGGCAACCCGCAGCCACCGCTTCTATTTGACTACTATGGTTTTCCAGCGCCTACCTATCAATTAAAATACCCGGCGCCCGGCTCGCCTGCACTGGCGCAGCGCATTCAAGACTTGCTCAAATCGGCAGGGTTGCCAGCCAATGTGGACGCAGAGCGCGGGTTCGACCACGGCGTCTTTATTCCATTCCTGTTGGTTTACCCGGAAGCCGACATTCCGATTGTTCAGCTATCGCTGAAAGCTGGGCTCGATCCAGCTATTCATTTGCGCGCAGGCAAAGCATTGGCGACCCTCCGCAACGAAGGCGTGCTGATTGTCGGCAGCGGCATGAGTTTTCACAATATGCAAGGGTTCTTCAAGGGTGGCTTCGCCTATCCGTCTCGGCAATTCGACCAATGGCTTGAGTCGGCTGCTTCGCAATCACGGGCCGACGCCCGCAATGCGATGCTGGAACATTGGGCCGATGCGCCCGGCGCGCATGCGTCACATCCGCGTTCCGAGCATCTGTTGCCCTTGATGGTCGTTGCGGGGGCAGGTGGCGACTATGCAGGACACAAGATTTTTGAAGGCGAGGTCAAGGGATCGGTTATCTCCGCTTTCTCATTTGATTGAAAGAAAGTGACTATTCAGCCGCTGGCGCNNNCCAGCGGCTGAACAGTCACGAAAGAAATATCGACCCCTTTGCGGAAAGACCGGCTCGCTACCAAACAACGCACTAATCCTTGCGCTGCCGATCCTCCTCGGCCTTCTTCTCCCCGCCCTTCCCTGCACGCTGTTCTTCATGCTTGACAGCGTCCTGCTTGGGCACCGGCGCCGCGGATGGATGGGCAACGGCTGGCGTGCCGACCGGGCCACGGGTCTGCGGTGATGGTGCCGGCAAATCCTTCGGCTCATGCAATGGTTCACGCGGCTGCGCTTCCTTCGGTGTAGAAGCCGGTGCCAGCATCGGCTGGCGCGGCGGCACTGCATGCTCCGGCAACACAGATTCCGGCGGCTTGATAACCTGATGTGGCAGAGGCTCGGATTCAGCGGCCCTGACTCTTGGGGCTGACGGAACAACTTTAGTAGAAACGTCCGCGTTCTTCGGCGGCGCCTCTGGCGGGTGGGCCGGTGCGGGTCTTTCCGGTGGTTTCACTGCCTGCGCAGGCACGAGCGGTATGGCGAGCGCAGGTTTTTGCGGCGCCTCGACCGCCGATTGACGCAGATGCGGCTCCGACCCAACCGCTGGCGCAGCATGTTCTTGTTTATTGAGGGGCATGACCGCCCCTGCAGCGGGCATTGCCTTGGATGCCGGGACGCTTGCCGGTGCCTTGCTCATAGGTACCGGCACTGGGGCTGGATGTACCAGTTTGATCTGAGGTGTTTGCAACGACACGGCGGGTTTGATGTTCGCAAGCGCGGCCGTATCCAGCGGCCGACCGGGGTTCGCTGCCATTGCGGCTTGCCTGGAGGTGAACGGTACCGGGGCCGCCGGCGGGGCGGTTTTCACTACTACAGCACGCATCAATGCCACCGCGGGCGGAGTGTGAGCAGGTGCCGAAGCTCCTTTGACACTGGCCGCGACTGGTGCCACGGCTGCCACCGTCACCACCGGCGCTTTGCCGATTTCATCCTTGGTCAGGCTAACTGCCGATTTCGAGACCGGCTGCGATCGCGAGAAAGCCGTTGCCGGCACCGCGACCACCGCACCGGGAACCGTCCGATTGATATAGGTGATGTTGGTCACATTGATATTGTTGTACACATTCGTGATATTGGTGCGATTCACCGTTGTACTGCTGGTGTTGATATTGGCAAAATAATTGAGACTTACCTTATAGGACGGACGATACACGTCCTGCGGACCAAGCGGGAACCAAGCAACACCGGCGACGTTGCCGCCGGAAATCGCCAAGTGGAAGCCACTGCCGCCAACAAATGCAACCAGGGCAGGTGCATAAACCGGTCGCGCGGCAATCGGTCCGGGCACCCAGCCCCAGTTGTTGTTCATATTGACCCAGCGGCCATAATGCGATACCGCAAATCCCCAAGGCGCATCGTCAACCCATGTCCAGCCCCACGGATCGACCCATGCCCAATGGCCGTCACGGTAAGGCGCCCAATCGGCGGCGACATGCGATGGCATCCACACATTGCCGTAACCGCTGACAGTGCGCCAACTCCCGTGATCGTCCAAGTCTTCGTAACCGATCATATCCCGGGACACATAACGCGCCGATGCCGAGTTTTCGACGCGACGGTCGCGTTCAGCCGACCAGCGATCAAATTCATCTGCCGGCGGCAATGCCTGATATTGATAGTCGCGCAAGCCGGCACCGGCAAAACGATATGATTGCCCCGCCTCCACCATATATGCTGCACCCTCGCCATCGGCCTCGCCCTGTCCTCTTCGCACTGCAAGCGTAGTTGCATTGCCATCAGGATCGACATCGATCCGGTAGTCTCCTGGTTCGAGCAATGAAAATGCCAAGTTCGGTGTATCAATTTCAAATACCTCATCCCGACCCAAGCGCCGCACGTGTACGTTAAGCGTTCCTTGCGACAATTGTAACTGCGCGACACGATCATCCAGGTTGAGTATGGTCATGCTGGTGTTGCCGCCCATGCGGATTGCCGCGCTGCCGATCTGCAATTCGTCTTGTGCACCGGAATCTGCCCATAGCCGGTCGCCAGTGATCAACGGCAAGTTCAGGGGCGCCGCGACCCAGTCGTTTTCCCCCGCCGGCGAATAACTGACCGCTCCGCCGGCGTAACCCAAACGGGCAACGCGGGTCGGCGGATCGGCAAGCACGATACCGCTCGCGGAGATGGAGGTGATGCCAAACAGCAACACAATGATTCGGTTGCAACGAATTGTAGATATCATGTTCAAGTTTCCTTGCCGAAGTAAAGTCAGAGCTGTGCTAAAGTCGCAACGCCGACACCCGGCAATATGCTTTCTGATTATAAGTGAGGAGAGCTGATCTCTGGGGCGTGGGACGCTTTCCCGATGCAACCTGGATGTGTAAAGTACACTTGATGAATTGACGGTTCGGTGCGCTTCCGTACATAGCGCAGGGATTTTTGGCATGATAAATGAGCTAGTGCATGAAATTGGCAATCACCGCACGCATTCAAAAGTTATTTGACCGCTATCGCGTGCGCATTGCAATTGGTGTCGTATTTTCGCTGTTGGTGCATGGGCTCATCCTGTCGCTGCAATTTGGAATTCCCGGGTTCGGCCTGCCGAGCCTCGAATTGCCATGGAACGAGCGCCGTGCGCAAACACCTGAACTCAGGGTCAAAATTACCAATCTGGCAATTTCACCAGTTGTCGAATCGCAAATTCTGCCGCAGCCCCCGGCTAACGGCGACATCCAGACACCGCAGCAGGCGCTGCAACAGCCCAGCAACAATCAACCGCTGACGGAGTTGCCAAACGCGCACACCAAGCAGACAACGTTGCGATCCGCATCAAACTCCGCGCAGGCTGCCAAGGCGCTCAAATCCAACCCCGCCATTGCGCAAGCGGTGCGCAACAGTGGAACTCCGCCACCCGACGATCAATCGACTCCGGCGCCAGCGCGCTCGCAGCAGGAACTCATTGCATTGACCGACAATCGAGCGAGCTCTTTTATAGTGCCGGCGCCAGATAAAGATGAATGGTGGCGCACCGCCCCCAAGATCGACAGTACCGCGATTCCGGTTCATCCTCCGGAAGAAACTGCGCCGCCGGCCATTGCGATGCGCCCCCTGAAACCGTCGATTGAACCGGCAAAAGAACCGGCGCCGGCAGTACAAAAACCTACCGAACAGGAAAGCTTTGAGCGCCCCGACGAGACCCAGGCAACGGAGCCGGAGCCGGCCAAAATACCTGACGTCGCGATGGAACTGGCGGCACGCAGGCAGGGTGAAGAAATAGCCCGGCAGGAGGCCGCCCGCAAACTTGAGGAGCAACAAGCGGCGCAACGCGCGCAGGACCTCGAAACCAGGAAACAGGGAGAAGCCCGCAAGCAGCAAGCGGACGAAGCGGCCCGCCTGCTGGCCGCACAAAAACTGGAGGAGGAAATAACCGCGCGACGTGCGGAGGAATTACTGGCCGACGCCAAGCGGCAAATACTCGCAGACGCCGAACGTCAGGCAAAAGAATTGGAGGCCCGCAAGCAAACCGAAGAAATCGCGCGTCAACAGGCCGCCGCTCTTGCGCTTCAAAGACAAGTCGAGGCGGCGCAAAAACAGGCCGAAGAAGTAGCGCGCCAGAAAGCCACTGCTGTGGAGCATCAAAAACAGCAGGAACAACAGGAACAACTGGCCGCCCAACAAAAGACACGGGAACTTGCGGCACGCCAGAACGTTGAAACGGAAGCCGCCTCCCAGCGCGAAAACGCGCGCCTCGCCGCGCCGGCAGTGACCGGCAATGGCACCGAAGACGGCAATCGCCAGAGTGGAACGAGCTATCAGTCCAATGGTCTCGGCGCCGGCAATCTGGGCAGCCGGGCACTTGAACAAATCGGAAAAATCGGCCTGACGCGCGTCCAACCGCCGCTTGCGGTTAGGCAGGATCATCCAGAAGATAATTCGCGGCGGCGCTCCATCTTCGGCAGTATCGACCACGATATCGGGTTAGCGATGTACATAGAGGGATGGCGCACGAAAATTGAACGCAATGGCAGCCTGAACTACTCGCAATCGTCAAAAGACAAAGCCCGCGAGGACCCGGTCGTCACGGTTGCCATCCGTAGTGACGGCAGCGTCGAAGACATCATCATCAATCGTTCAAGCGGACGTGCCGATCTGGACGAAGCAGTGCGACGCATCGTACGGGTCAACGCACGCTACAGCACGTTCCCGGCCGGTCTCGCGCGCAAATACGACGTGATCGAGATACGACGGGTCTGGAATTTTGACGAAACGCTCAGGATTCTGGAAGAAGTACACTAAATTTCAGCAGTTCTAGCGACTGCGTTGCAGCAGTCGCTCAGCCGCTTCGAACAAAAATTGCGTGACCAGCGCCAGCACCGCCGCTGGAATAGCCCCGGCCAGCAGCAAGTCATTGTCGCTCAATGCCAACCCGGTGGCGATGCGCTCGCCGTAACCGCCTGCGCCGATAAAAGCGGCGATGGTGGCAGTGCCGACGCTCATCACAGCGGCTGTTTTCAGGCCTGTCAGTATGACCGGCAGCGCCAGCGGCAATACGATGAACCGCAAGCGATCACACGGCCGCAAGCCCAGGGCCATGGCTGCCAGGCGCAACTCCGTGGGCACCTGTTCGATGCCGGTGCAGGTGTTGCGTACGATCGGAAGCAGCGCATACAAAAACAAGGCGATCAACGCGGGAATGGTGCCGATGGTTCCCAACAACGGAATCAACATAGCCAGCAAGGCCAGCGACGGAATCGTTTGCAGCAGTCCCACGAGTGCCATCACTGCCTGCCGCAGGTGCGAAAAATAGGCGGCCACGATGCCTAACGGAATACCGAACAATGCCGCCGCACATACCGACAATAAAACCAACAGAATATGCTGACGCGTCAGGCGCCATAAATTATCGTCGAACAGCTTGTTCCACAAACTGGAACGCCGCGCCACATTTCCGGTATGGGTCAAATAGGCGCGAGCGACGGCGGAAAACGACTTCCCATCCAGCTCCGCTGCCGCATTCATGGCGACCATGTCGGACTCCGTAATGCGCCCCTGAAGCCGTTGCAATGCCTGCCATGCTTGCGGAAAGCGTTGAGCAATATCGACCCGATACAATAGCACCGCGTCGTAGCGCGGAAAATATCCGGCATCGTCAGTCAATACCGTCAATCCATACTGGCTGATTTTAGCATCGGTCGAATAAATATCGATCACGTCGACCTGAGAATTGGCCAATGCCTGATAGGCGATCCCATGATCCACGCCGATCGGACTCTGCATCAGGCCGTAGCGTCGCGCCAAGCCTTGCCAGCCGTCTGCGCGTCCCAGAAATTCATGAGAGAGACCGAAGCGCAGATCCGGGTGCTGCGCCAACTCGGTCAAATTGTGAAACCCGCCCCGCTTGTTGTCCGCGGCACGCATGGCCAATGCATAGGTATTGTTAAAGCCAAGGCGTATGCCGGCACCCAGACCAAGCGGCGCCAATTCACGATTGATCTGCTCCAGCGATGTCGAGCCGTTATGTTTCAACAGCTCCAGATCGATAGTTCCGAGGTATTCCGGATAAATATCGATGCTGCCGGACTTGAGTGCCTCAAAAACGATCGCGGTATTGCCCAATCCCCGTTTTTGTTCGACGTCGACAAACGGCGACGCGGTTTGCGCAACAATTTCGCTGAGCAAATAAGATTCGGTAAAACGCTTGGAGCCGATCCGCAAGGTGTCAATGGCGCCGGCATTCGCGTAAACTGGAAAAAGGGCGCCGATAATAGCCTGCATACCGAAGGCGGCGACAACAACCGCAATGATGAGAGACCGCCGGCGCGACGGTACGCGCCTTCCGGCGATCTGCATCTTCACGATATTCGGAAATAACACTGGCGCTCTCCCACTTTCAGGTTGCGAACTCATTCGATAGCGCCCGCTCAGGCGACGCTTCAGGCAATATTACGCGAAGAATGCACTTCATCGACCAAAGACTTGAGCATCCAAGCCGAGTACCCGCATTGTTCAGCGCGCCGCTGCAAGCGGTAGTCGGTAGTTTTCGCTTATGTTTGTAAAATAGTGACTATTCAGCCGCAGGCGCGAGTGGGGAGTGCGTTTTGGGGAAA
>PKWO01000266.1 GCA_003132085.1 Oxalobacteraceae bacterium
TGGCGATCGATTTGGTGGCGAAAATCGAGAGATAGGCATTGCGCGCAAAATCGCCGGAACCGCCGATGCCGTTCATCATGTCGGTTCCCATGACATGGGTCGAATTCACGTTACCGTAAATGTCCGCTTCCAGCGCCGTATTGATGGCAATGATGCCGAGGCGGCGGATCACTTCCGGGTGATTGCTCATTTCCTGCGGGCGCAAGATCAAGCGCTCTTTGTATTTGGCGATATCGCCGAAGACCTGTTCGCTTTTTTCCGGCGACAAGGTGATCGACGAGCCGGACGCGAAGTCGAGCTTGCCGGCGTCGAGCAAATCGAAGGTCGAGTCCTGCAGCACTTCGGAGTACATCGTCATGTGCTGAAACGGGCTATCGATAAAGCCCATCATGACCGCATTGGCAATCGTTCCGATTCCGGCTTGCAGCGGCAGCAGACTGTCCGTCAGGCGCCCGGCTCTGACTTCATCCATGAGGAAATTGACCAGATGGCCGGCGATGGCGGCGGTGTCCGCATCGGGCGGCAGTATGGTCGAAGCGCTGTCGGCCTGTTGCGTGATAACGATCGCGACAATTTTTTCAGGTGGAATGTGGATCGCCGAGGTGCCGGTACGGTCGCTTGGCGACATGATCGGAATCGCCTCGCGGCACGGACGGTGTTTCGGGATGTGGATGTCATGCATCCCCTCTAGCGCCAAAGGCTGGGCCAAGTTGATTTCAACGATGACCTTGTCGGCCAGGATCGCGAAACTGGCGCTGTTGCCGACGGAAGTCGTTGGCACTATGGCGCCTGTCTCGGTGATGGCGACCGCTTCGATGATGGCGACGTCGATCGGCGCAATCTGCTTGTTGCGCAACAGTTCCACCGTTTCGGACAGATGCTGATCGATAAACATCACTTCCCCGCGGTTGATTGCCGCGCGCAACACCGGATCGGTCTGGAACGGCATGCGGCGCGCCAGCGCGCCGGCCTCGGTCAATGCTTTATCGACGTCGCTGCCGAGCGAAGCGCCGGTCATCAAGGTAATTTTCAAGTGTTCATGGCGGGCACGTTCGGCCAGCGCCAACGGAACTACTTTGGCGTCGCCTGCTCGCGTGAAGCCGCTCATTCCGACCGTCATGCCGTCGTCTATCCATTGCGCTGCTGCGGCTGCGCTGGTAATTTTTTCCCATAACGCAGGTAAACGAATGCGTTGTTCGTAGTTGTCAGGCATGGCGGTCTCCGTTTTATAGAATGTGTTCGCTCTGCGATGCCCGAGAAAACACTAATATATGAGTAATTAAATCACTAATATGTTAGCAAGTCAAGAGGTATAATCACGACGCAATTGGGATATTGATCATGCAAGACTTTGCGATGGAGTACGGCTTGAAGCACCTAGTCACCTACCCAAATTTACCCCAGCGTTTGCTGAAGGCGCGCGGCAGCCTGATGGCGCATTTCCGGCCCATCCTGAACCACTTCGGCGTGACCGAGCAACAATGGCGGATCTTGCGTGCGCTGGATGAGCATACGCAACTGGAGCCACGGGAAATGTGCGATATGTGCCAGATTTCGAGTCCCAGCATGGCTGGCGTGCTGGCGCGGATGGTGGAAGTGGGGCATATCGAACGCAGCGCCATGCCGGGAGATCAGCGGCGCGTGATGGTGCGCTTATCGCCGCAGGGCAGCACGCTGTTGAGCAAGGTGGGGCCTCTGATCGATTTGCAATATCGCCATATCGAGCAAGCCTTCGGAAAGCAGGTATTCGCCGACCTGTTTAAGGTGCTGGACGAGTTTATCGATCTCAATCAGCTTCCAGTCAAGCAGGTCGACTTGCCATAAGTCGCCGAGCATGAATATCCGTCTCGTTCGGCCCGGTTCCTGGCGCCTGGATGTTGCTCGCCGAAAATAAAAAGCCCGCAGTCGATTTCGACGCGGGCTTCTCTGTCTCCTCGCCTTAGGGCAATGGATTTTTCTATCGCAGATAATGCAGTAAATGCGCCCAAAAGTCATTGTGCAGCGCACTATTCGTTGTTTTAACGAAAAAAAGCCCGCAGCACCTTTCGGCGGCGGGCTAAATCCAAACCTTTGGGGCTTGGAGGAGACAAATTCATTATACTGCATTGCACAAATCTTTGCTGGGGTACGTTACGCGGGGCGCACCTAATGTGGGTTGGAGAGCGCGCGTCCGATCAATACGCCGCGCGTGGCGATCTGGTCGGCGTCGGTTTGCAGCAAAGACAGGCGGCGCTGCAGCAAGGACCAGCCGGACCATGCGCCGGCGCCCGGTGCTGCTGGCACCGGCACCGGCGCCGATGGCCGGGGTGTCTCGGGCTGCTTGCCGTTCGACGCCGCTAGCAGCGGCATCAGTATTTTCAGGCTTCGCTCCACGTCCGACAGCGTGTTCCACACCTGCGTGCAGGTTTGCTGCAACCGGGCATTGACGACAGCCTTTGGCAAATCCGACGCATGCCGGCGCAGCAGCAGCCGAAGGGCGGCGACATGCGCGACCAGCAGGTAGTTTTGCACCATGAATAAATGGATATCCTCCACCGCGCGCTGTTTGCTGGCCGGCTCGTCAAGCATGCGCACCAAGGCCGCACTCAGCCCGGCGAGATTGTCGAGAAAGCGCTTGCGGCAAATGCGGTAGACGAAGTCGTCGGTGACTTTGTCGGTTAATAAATCGCAGCCTGCATCGATATAACGCTTATTTGCATCCAGCACGTTTTTGATCAATCGCGGCAGCGCGCGGTACTCCCAACTCGGCAGCACAAAACTGAACAGGGTTGCAATGGCGACGCCGACGAACGTGTCGATCATCCGCTCGCCGATAACGTGTGTGTTGCTCGGCACCAGCATGCTGATTTGCAGCAATATCTGCATGGTGGCGGCGATCGCCGTGTAGCGATATTTGATGTAGGTAAAACTCGGCACCGCCACCGTGGCGAGAAACAGGAAGCCGAGCAACGCCACCGGCGCATGCACAAAATGCACAATGACGGCGGTAAGCACGCAACCGATGAGCGTGCCGGCCAGGCGGTCGTTCCGCCTTTGCTTGGTCATGCTGAAGGTTGGCTTGAGTACGATGGCAATCGTCAGGACGATCCAGTAGCCGTGCGAGGAATACGGCAAATGTTCGGATATAAGCAAGCCGACTGAAATCGCCATCGCGACCCGCAGCGCAAAACGGAAGGCCGGTGATTCCCAACGGAGATTGGAGACCAACAGGCCGAGTTCATATTTCTGCTGGGTCAGGAACGGCGTCATGTCGGCGCCCGGCAACATCGGCAAAGGGCCAGCCGGTATTTGGGTCGCCACATGCAGTTGGCCGATGGTGTCGACGATCTCGCACAATTTGTTGTAGGAGGTTCGCAAGACGGTCAGCGCTTCGTCGCGCCCTGCGTCGGGCATGCATGCCTGGCGGCGTTCAATGTCCAGTTCTATCGCCTGCTTTTCAGCCTGATAGCTGATGACGGAAAAAGAGGCGCGCTTGCGCGTGACGGCGAAGGCGATCGATTCGGTATCCAGTGCCGCTTTGGCCGCCATGCTGTGCAGCGAAGACAAGATGTCGGCGTCCGCCAGATAGCGGTGCAGCAACGCGTAGTCGGTATGGGTCGACAGAATCAGCTCGTAGAGGTCGAGCATGCCGAAATGCACCTGCAACAGGATTGCATCGCGCGCATTTTGCGGGCCGCGCAGTATCAGGTCGCGCGAGGCCTGCTGCTTGTCCGCCAGCACGCTTTGCTGGCGCACCAGCAGATTGAACTGGCTATTCAAGTCGGTGTGCATATCGTAGAACGCCGACTTGATCTTGATGTAACGCGCCAATTCAAATAGCGCCTCGGCCAGGACTTGCTGTTTGACGCGGTTTCGCAGGAACCAGGCCGCTGCCATTGCATAGGCCAGGTAGGCCGACGCGCCGCCCAGGAATAGCGCGCTGTGCAACAACGCTTGGCGCACGGTCAGCGCATTTTCCATCGATAAAGTCATGATAAACAGCGCGGCGAACTGTAGCGGCATGGTTTTTTTGCCATAGATCACCATCATGCTTGCCAAAAAACTCACCGGCACAATCACCACGCTAAGCAGCCAGTGTATCGGCGCGGATAAAGTGATGACCAGCGTCACCATCGAGCATAGCAAGACGCTGGCCAGCATTTCATGGAATTTGTGCCCCAGCGGGCTAGGCAGATCCATGAAGCTGGTGCACAGCGCGCCGATGCACACCGTCATTGCAGTCGGCAAATCGCTATAAAACAGCACCAGGCTGGTGAGGCCGATGACGCCGATAGCAATACGCAAGCCGGTGTAAAAATAGTGGCTGAATAGAAAAGTGCGTGGATTCAGGGCATAGTGCATGGGCGGCGGTTCGGGCTGTCAGCGAGAATGCACAGCTTAGCCGATTTCGCCGCACCCTTTCCAGCGATATATGCATTGCCCAGCCACCGTTGCACCGATGCGATGTGCCGGCGCGAATACGGCGGACTCTCCGGCTTATGGTCGATTATGGTCGATCGCGCGCTGCATACGCGTCGCTGAGCGCCTGTTGCGCCTGGCCGACGTCTGCCTGCAACTGCGATACGCGCTCGAAATAACTGTCGCGCAGGCGTGCATGGCCGCCGACAGTGCCGATCCGGTCGTCGCCGGTCGGCGTGGAGCCTTCGCTCAGCCGGTGCTCGGCCTGTTGCAAGCGCCCCAGCGCTGCATCGATGCGTTGGTCTGCGATCGCCAGCCGCTGCTCTCTGGCGTCGGTCTCCGCGTCGGACAGCTTTTCAAGATGCGCCAGCATTCGGCTGGCCGCCCGTTGTTGTTCGAGCGGCAGGCTATCGATGCGGATGGTGGTGACGTTGTGCGCACCTTGCTCGGTGGGCATGGTCTGCGAATAGGAGACCACGCCATCTTTGTCGATCCACTTATAGACGCTTAGCGTATCGGCGTGCGCGGCGGCGGCGGTGGCAGATAGCCAGAGCCAGACCGCTATCGTGCAGTACAGCCGGCCGCCCCGCTTCGATTGATCTGCCATGGCTCCCCCTCCAGTTGCGAGATGCCCTATGTTACTGCTGATTCCGTCCAGCGTATCACTGGGACGCCTGCAATGCGTTTCCCTGCCATCCGCCGCCCAGCGCCTTGACCAGGAATACGGACGTCAGCATTTGTTGGCCGTGGATCTGGGCCGCTTGACGCTGGTTGGTCAGCAACGCCTGCTGCGCGGTGATCACGTCGAGATAAGTGTCGAGGCCGCCGGTGTAGCGGTCGTTGGCCAGATCGAGCACGCGTTGCGAACTGCGCACGCTGGCTTCGGCCTGCTTGCCGGCGCGGCCCAGCAAAGTCATGCCGTCGATGCCGTCTTCAACCTCTTGCATGGCGACCAACACGCTCTGCCGGTAATTGGCCACCGAAGCGGTGTACGAGGCTTCGGCAATCTTGACGCCGGCGGTGGTTTTTCCGGCGTCGAACAGGGTTTGGGTGACGGCGGCCCCGAGCGACCAGAGAATGCTGGGGGCATTAAATAAATTGCCCATTTGATTGCTGTCCCAACCGCCGTCGGTCTGCAGCAGGATGGTCGGAAAGTAGGCCGCGCGGGCGATGCCGATGTTGGCATTGGCGGCGGCCACCGCGCGTTCGGCGGCGGCGATATCGGGGCGGCGCTGCAACACGTCGGATGGCAACCCGGCCGGCAGCGGCGGCGGTGCCGGCGTCGCTGCCACCGACGTCAACTTGAAGCTGGGGGCCGGCGTGCCAGTCATGGTTGCCAATGCGTGCTCGTATTGCGAGCGTTGGTTTTGCAATAGCTCAAGCTGGGTTCTGCTGGCGTCGAGCAGTGCCTGCTGTTGCGCCAGGTCCAGGCCGGAGGCGACCCCGAGATCATGCCGCGCGGTAATGAAGTCTAAGGCCTTCTCTTGCAAGGCGATGCCTTGGCGGATGACGTCGATTTCGGTATCGAGTTCGCGCAGGTTGAAGTAATCGGCAGCCAGTTCCGACATCAGCAACAGCCGCGTATTTTCAAAATCCGCGGCGGCTTGCTCGGCCGAGGCGCGCGCGCTTTCAACCGTGCGGCGCACGCGACCGAACAAGTCGGCTTCATAATTGACCGCAAAGCCGAGCTGGTAACTGTCTTGCACGGTAGACTGGTTGGGTATGCCGTAGGACGCCAGCGGCCGGTCGGCCGAAAGTTTTGCGCGTGCGGCGCCGGCCTGCAAGCCGACTTGCGGAAACAGCCCGGCGGAGCTGACCGTTACCTGTGCGCGGGCTTGCTCAAGGTGCATGGCAGCGATGCGCAAGCTTTGATTTTGTGCGACGGCTTGCTGTTCCAGTTGATTCAGTTGCGCATCCTGGAACAATTCCCACCAGTTGCCTTTCAACGCGCCATCGTTCGGCTGCCCTTCGTGAAATGGCGTGGCGGACTGCCAGGCCGCCGGCATATTGATTTCAGGCTTTTTGTAGTCCGGGCCGCTCGTGCAGCCTGCCAGCAGCGCTGCCGATAAGGCCGCCGGAACTGCAAAGCGGCGCGCCAGCTTCATGGATTGGCTTTCTTTAAGGTGTCGGCCGGTTGCGGTTTCACGACCGTGACTACATCGTTGTCGTCCAGCGAATCGGCCGGGTTCAGCACCAGCTTGTCGGCGGTGCCGATACCGTTCAGGATTTCCACCGAATTCCCGAGATCGTGGCCGATGGTAACGGACCGGAGCTTGATGCGGCCGCCGTCGTCGACCACCGCGACGCGCGTGCCTTCCGGACGGAACAGGATCACGTTGGACGGCACGGTCAGCACATTCGAGGTGCCGTCGACCGGCAGCGCAACCTGCACGTAGGCGCCGGCCAGCAACTTGTTGTCGTGGTTGGGCAGATTGATTTCAATTTGCAAGGTGCGCGTGACGACATCAATTGCACCGGCGGTGCGCGCCACCGTGCCGTGGAATACCTGACCGGCCAATTCGCCTTGCGTGACGCCGACCGGATCGCCAACCTTGATGCGCTGTGCGTAAGCCTGCGGCACGTATACATACACGCGCAGCGGATCGACTTTCGCCAATGTGAACAGTGCGCGCCCGGCGCCGCCGTTGCCGGCGTCGATCAGCTCGCCGACATTGACGCTGCGGTGTGTCACCACACCGGCAAACGGCGCCACGACCTTCTTGAAATCTTCAAGCTTCTGCAGACGCCGCATATTGGCATCGGCGGCGGCAAGATTGGCAACTGCTTGCGTATAGGCGCTGCTGCGTTCGTTCAGTTCCTGTTGCGTTACCGCGTCTTTTTTGCGCAGCGCTTCCCAACGCTCGGCCGATGTCTTGGCCAGATCGAGGCTGGATGCCGCCTGTTGCCGCGCGGCGATGGCTTGCGACAGTTGCTGGTCGACTTCCGGCGTGTCGATTTCGGCCAGCGCTTCGCCTTTGGCGACACGGGCGCCGATGTCTTTGTCCCAGCGCAGCACATAGCCGCTGCTGCGCGCATAAATCGGCGATTCGATGATGCCCTGCAGCGTGCCCGGCAAGGTCAGCGACTCGCTGTTGCCGGCCGCTTTGGCGCTGACCGTGGTCACATAAAGCCGGGCTTGTTCGGTAGTCGATTCGGCCAGTGCGCGGGCCTGGACGGCGCGCAACACAACGGTCGCGGTGGCTCCCAGCGCCAGCAAGACCAATATGCCGGCGCAAATCAACTTGGCGCGTTTCAGGATGGGGCCGCGATGCGGGTGATGGTGAGGATCAAGCGGCGCAGACGCGCCGTCGCCCGCCGGAGCGTGCGGCTCAGCGCCATGGATGCCGAGAGCGGCGTGACGTTTTTCAGACATGTCAGGAATTCCCTTCTTCTACTGCAGGCAATGATGGGTGCGGACGGCTCGCGGCGCGGGCTTCCTTGCGGTGTTCCAAATGGCGATGAATGCCGCCAAAAACGATGGGGACGAAAAACAGGGTCGAGATCGTTGCAAACAACAATCCACCGATCACCGCGCGGCCGAGCGGTGCATTTTGCTCGGCCCCTTCGCCAAAGCCGATCGCCATCGGAATCATGCCGATGATCATCGCCAGCGCCGTCATCAGCACCGGCCGGATGCGGGTTGCACCGGCTTCCAGCGCCGCCGACAGCGGCGGCAGACCTTCGTTCAGGCGCTGGCGGGCAAACGACACCATAAGAATGCTGTTGGCGGTGGCGACTCCCATCGTCATGATGGCCCCGGTCAGGGCCGGTACGCTGAGCGTGGTGCCGGTCAGGAACAGCATCCACACTATGCCTGCCAGCGCGGCCGGCAGCGCGGTGATGATGATGAAGGGGTCGACCCAGGACTGGAAGTTGACGACGATCAGCAAGTAGACCAGCACGATCGCCATCAACAGACCGATACCCAGGCCGATGAACGAAGAGCGCATGGTGTCGACCTGACCCCGGATCACGATGCGCGTACCGCGCGGCAGGGTCGGACGCAACTCGTCGACCAGTTTTTCGACCTGGTTGGAAACGCCGCCCAGATCGCGGCCTTCGACGCTGACATAGAGGTCGATCACCGGCGTGATGTTGTAGTGCGAGACGTCCGCCAACTGTTGCGCGGGCGTGACCTGAACCAGGTTGCTGAGCAGTTGCGTCGGCACCGGGCTATTGCCGGCATTGGCTGCCGCCGAGCTTGCGCTAACCGGCGTGCGCAGCAATGCGTCCAGATCGCTGATCTTGTATTGCGGAGTTTGCACCGCTATGCTGTAGACCACACCGTTGGCGGGATTCAGCCAGAACGCCGGGGCGGTCTGGAAGCTGCCGGACAAGGACACCAGTAAATTCTGGGCAATGTCGACCGGGTTCAGGCCGAGCTGCTTGATTTGGCTGCG
>PKWO01000461.1 GCA_003132085.1 Oxalobacteraceae bacterium
CGGGCAGTCAAGGCGACTTCGATGGATCGGGCGCTGAAGAATTTAGCAAAAATCCAGCCGGCCCACGACGCTACACCGAGCGCCAGACCGGTTCTGAATGTCGCGCAACAACAAGCAGTCGACGCGATCGTGGCGGCGCGCGGCTACACCCCCATCCTGCTATATGGGGTGACCGGTAGCGGCAAGACCGAAGTGTATCTGCAAGCGGCCGCGCAAACCTTGGCGGAAATCGACGTCGGCGACAATCCGGCGCAAATTTTGATCCTGGTGCCGGAAATCAACCTGACTCCGCAACTGGAAGAAAACGTGAGGGCCCGCTTTCCCGGAGTAACGGTTGCCACGCTGCACAGCGGCTTGGCGGAGGGCGAACGTCTAACCCATTGGCTGTCGGCGCACATCGGACAGGCTCGCATTGTGTTGGGAACCCGCCTGGCAATCTTGGCATCGCTGCCGAATCTCAAGTTGATCGTCATCGACGAGGAACACGACCCTTCGTACAAGCAGCAGGAAGGCTTGCGCTACTCGGCCCGCGATTTAGCGGTGTGGCGGGCGCATCAATTGGACATCCCGATCGTGTTGGGTTCCGCCACGCCGTCCCTGGAAACCTGGCAACACGCGCAGTCGGGCCGCTACCGCATCCTCGAATTGCGGGAACGGGCGGTACCGGATGCCGTGCTACCCACCGTGCGCCTGATCGACATGGAGCGCGACAAGCCGACTGAAGGCATCACTTCCTCGCTTGTCACCGCATTGAAATTACGTTTGGAGAGGGGTGAGCAATCACTCCTATTTTTGAACCGGCGCGGTTATGCACCGGTAATTGCATGCGACGCCTGCGGCTGGGTCAGCAATTGCTCGCGTTGTACGGCCTTCATGGTCTTGCACAAGTTGGATCGGCGTCTGCGTTGTCATCACTGCGGCCTTGAGCATCCCATTCCGAAATCGTGCCCGACTTGCGGCAATGTCGATATCCAGCCACTTGGACGCGGCACCCAGCGGGTGGAAGAGGGCTTGCAACAATATTTTCCAGAGGCACGTATTTTACGGATCGACGCTGATTCGACGCGCCGCAAAGGGAGCGCCCAAGCCGCATTCGACACGGTCCATCGCGGCGAGGTAGACATTTTGATTGGCACGCAGATGGTTGCCAAAGGGCATGACTTTCAAAATTTGACCTTGGTCGGCATCCTTAATCCCGATATTGCGTTGTTTTCGCATGATTATCGGGCCGGCGAGCGCTTGTTCGCGCAACTGATGCAAGTCGCCGGCCGGGCCGGCCGCATTGCGCAAAAGGCCGGCGGCAGCCCGAGCGAAGTGTTGATCCAAACCCGTTATCCGCAACATCCGCTGTATGCGGCGGTGGTCGCCCATGATTACGATCGCTACGCGATGTCGCTGCTCAACGAGCGTCAACAGGCGGCGTTGCCGCCTTTTCAGTATCAGGCGTTATTGCGTGCCGAGGCGCCGGAACTGCAAATTGCACTGGATTTTTTGGAGTCGGCGAGTACCTGCATCGAACACCATGGCATCACGATGAACGATCCGATTCCAATGACCATGACGCGCGTCGCCAACATCGACCGTGCCCAGTTGCTGGTGGAATCGACCTCGCGTCCGGCTTTGCAGGCATTTCTCAAACTATGGATGGTGGCGCTGCGCGCCACCAAAACCCGGGTAAGGTGGTCGCTGGAGGTTGATCCGGCCGATATTTAGACTCTTCCCTCGTCGGCGAGTTGACGAATCAGGCCGATCGTATCCAGATCCGCTTCCTTATAGGCCGAGTGCCGGAATTCATTGTAAAACCCGTCCATCGAGCCGGCCGCTTCGACCGTACCGTCGTCATAGTCGAAGCGAACCAGCAACACGCCGGCTTGCGGCTCTTCAATCGACATGATCAGGCTGGAAGCCGGGATATCCGCCTGCGCCGGAACCCGGTATTCCACCTTGTCTTGCGGAAAATAAAAGACGGTGTCGCGTATCGTCAGCGTGCCGTAGCGCAACTCCCGTACTACCGACGAGACAGAGCGTGCGCTTAACGCGCAATGATCCAGATGCGGCATAAACATCTTCGGGTCTTCTGCCCGCAACACCAGGCCGCGCCACACTTGTTCACGGCTTAGCGGCTCTATCAGCGGATTGAGCGGGTCGTTTATTTCGACGATGTGATGGAATTTCATAGTCAATGCGGGTGGTAGTTGATGAGTGCAATACGACTGTCGCCGAAACCGCAGGAAAATGGAAAATGAGCCGCCCGGTTTTCCCATTACCCGCGAATTTATGCGATTCTTATACTTGTCGCGATAGCATTGTCACACTAAGCAAGGAGCATCGACGCTTATGTGTCGCCGTTCCGATCAACTGTCGTCCGAACCGCCGAAGTCGACGCCGCTGTTGCTGTCATTGCTGTCGCTATCGTTGCCGAAATCAATGTCGGACTGACCGCCGGAGTTGTCGTCGTCGCGTCGGCCTGGAGCTTCGCGGATTTCGCGTATCACTTCGCGGTCATGGCCGCCGCCCATCATGCTCCCGAGCGCCAAGCCGGCCAGCAAACCGCCGACGCCGCCGATGCCACCGATGCCGCCGATGCCACCAACTCCACCGCCATTGTTCCCCGCATACACCGTCTGCGGTCCGGATTGTTGGGTGGCCGGGCCGGTAGCCGAGTTTCCAAAACCAGCGGGTACGCCGGGCTGCGCGTTTTCATATCCGGGTTGAACCGCGGCGACCGGGTCGGGCTTGCCTTCGAACGTGCGGCGCAAATGCGCGAGGCTTTCCGCTTGCCGGTCAATGTCGCCTTGCGGCACCGGCAACTTGCCCAAGCGGTC